>CAMATG010000089.1 GCA_945860645.1 Candidatus Sulfopaludibacter sp. SbA3
TTGCGGGGTTGACCACGCTGGGGCCGTTGGGCACGATTCCGATTGACCGGGCGCAGAACATTTATCGCCAGGAAGCGGCATATAGCGCAGTGCGCGGGGAGCACACGTGGACGGCGGGCGGCATGTTTATACGTCGGCAGTTCAACGGCATGGAGACCGACTCGCATCGCGGCTATTTTTCGTTTTCGAATGACTTCGGGCGCACGGGGATTGAGAACCTGCGCGTCGGGACGCCGTCGCAATATCTGGCTTCGGTGGGTAATGTGTGGCGGGGTTTCCGGCAGAGTCTGGGCGCGGCGTTCGCGCAGGATTCCTGGCGGGCGACGAAGAGTTTGACGGTGCAATACGGCGTGCGCTGGGAGTGCATCGGGCGGCCGAATGAGGTGAACGGGCTGGACCGGATTGTGTACGGCACAGATTGCAACAACGTGGCGCCGCGCTTGGGGCTGGCGCACCGTCTGCCGGGCGCGTGGGGCGTACTGCGCGCAGCGGCGGGCGTGCATTTTGGCGAGATCATGCCGGTGTCCTATTCGCAGGTCCGGCTATCGCCTCCACGCAGCGTGAAGCTGGTGATTTTGGCGCCGGATCTATTGAACCCATTCAGCGGTTCGGGCGAAGCGCCGAAGCCCAATCTGTACCTGATGGACCCGAGGCTGGCGACGCCGTACCACTACCAATACAACGCCAGTTGGGAGCGCGCCCTAGGCGCGAACTGGCGCATGCAGGCCGGCTACACGGGCAGCCGCGCGCACAAGCTTCCGGTGATGTGGTACACCAATCGCGCGCACCCGGTGGCGGGCATTCCACAGACCACGGCGACGATTAACAGCCGCCGTCCGGACGCCGTACTGGCCGACGTGCGGCTGGTGCTGAACGGTTCGCGCGGGTACTTCGACGCGGGACGCGTGACGCTGGTGGCACCGAGCATGAAGGGCATCACACTGGACACGGCCTACTGGTTCAGCAAAGCCATGGACCTGGGCGCCGATTACACCAACACGGCCTACGACGCCGATTCGCGACTCTCCCGCAGCCAGAGCGAGTACGAGACCCATCGCGACCGCAAGGCCCGCAGCCAGTTCGACCAGCCGCACGCCTTCCTGGCGCGGGTTTCGTACACGTGGAAGGGCTGGGCGGCGAGCAGCGTGGTGCTGTTGAAACAGGGCACGCCGTTCAACCTGACGACGCTCGATGGGCCCGGCTTCGGCAACGTGGATGGCAACGGCGGGGACCGTCCCAATCTGCTGGACCCTTCCATTCTGGGCCGGACAATCGGCGACCCGGACACCTCCGTGACGCTGCTGCCGCGGACCGCTTTTTCCTACATTCGCGCGGGCGCCGAGACGGGAAACCTGGGCGCCAACGTATTCCGCAAAGGGCCGATCCGCAACGTCAATGCCGCCATTACGCGCACCTGGAAGACCCCGCATGAAACGCAGATCGTCCTGCGCGGGGAATCGATCAATCTACTCAACACGCCGCAGTTCGCCGAACCCGGCGCGATCCTGGGCACACCCGAGTTCGGCTACATCACCAACACGTTGAACGACGGCCGCGCCTTCCGTTTCAACCTCGCATTCCAGTGGTGATTCTTAACGAGAACTTAGCAGGGAAAACAGGGTAATTGCCGGTACGCTCAGAGAGTATGAAACTGCGATTTCTGCTCTTCGTGGCCGCCGTGGGCGCGGCCTTCGCCCAGCCCCCAGCTATGCAAACCGGTGACGGCATCTGGCTGCGCGACGCGCTGTTCGGCGAAAAAGACACCTTCGATTCCTGCCTGGCGCACCAGCCCGGCCAGGGGCAATATCATAACCACGTGCAACCGGTCTGCCTGCGGGCGCAGCTTGGCGACAATATCGACGTCATCGCCAGCAGCCGCACCGGCAACACGTATCGCGAGAAGCAGAGCGGGTGGCAGCACTCCCCGATTCTGGGCTGGGCGCTCGACGGGCACCCGATCTACGGGCCATATGGGTACAGCGATCCGAAGAGCGCGGCGAGTCCGATCAAGCGCATGAAGAGCGGCTATCAGTTGCGGAAAATGACGCAGCGCGACTCGCTGCCCGAATGGGCGCTGGGTTATCACACCGGCGTGTCGCAACAACTGACCGCGACGCAACAGGGGCCGCCAATCAATGAACGGTTCCCAGTGGGCCGCTACATCGAGGACAACGAGTTTGTCGTCGGATCGGGCGACCTGGACCAGTTCAACGGGCGCACTACCGTGACGCCGGAGTACCCCAACGGTACCTACGCCTACTTCATCACGATCAAGGATGACGGCACGCCGGCGTTCCCCTACATCGTCGGGCTGCAGTACTACGGGACGGTGGCGCGCGGCCAGGTGACCGTTCCCGCCGAGGCGCAGGATTACTTCAACAGTGGCCAGTTCAGCGGGCCGCGCAACACCACCGACCCGACACTGAGAACCTGGCAGACTGATAACGCGGCGGCGGTGGCGCGCGCCGTGGTGGGGTGGGATCCTTCGGCCGGCCCGCAGACCACCTGGCCCGGCACGCAGCCGGCCGGGGCACGGGCCGCGGGCGGCGGTGTGACCACGCCTGCCAATGCCGACATCCAACGCATCCGCACGACGTCGAGTACCGTCTACGTGAACTCGAACAACCTGCCCAGCTACGTCATCGGGCCGTGGTTCGCAGGAGGGATGAACGGTGGCGTGTTCATGAATTTCGCCGCTTCAGTGAACGTGCAGTTCGCACTGCCGCGGGCGCCGCAGGCAGCCTCGGGAACACGCACGAACACGGGCCTTGGGGCGATCGGCATCTGGGTAAACGGAGTGGCGATTTTCAACGCTGCCGACGGCGCGTCGTATCGCACTGCGAGTGGCGATGACGCCGGCGGCGGGATCGTGCAATCGAACGCCCTTCACTGGTCGTCGGCATCGCTCGAAGGCGGGCCGGTGACGCCCGGCGCTTTGATGACCGCGTTCGCGCAGTTTGAAGGCAAGCTGGCCACCACGACCGAAGCGGCGGCGACGGCGAACTGGCCTCTTTCGCTGGGCGGCGCCACGGTGACGATCATCGACGCGTCCGGCGCGTCGACGCAAGCGCCCATTGCCTATGCGTCCCAAAAACAGCTGAACTACCGGATCCCGGAGACGGTGGCCACCGGACTGGCAACGGTTCGCATCACCGCCGGCGGCGTGACCGTGCCGGGCGCGATTCATATCGTCAACACCTATCCGGGCCTCTTCCGCTCGAATGCGGAAAATGCGGCTGTGGCGCAGGTGGCGCGCGTCAGTGGCGGCAATGTGGTTTATGAGCTCGTCAATGGGCCGGTATCAATCGGGGCAGCCGCCGAACAAGCCACGCTGGTGCTGTACGGCACGGGCTTAAACGGGGCAAAGGATGTGACCGCGACAGTCGGCGGCGTCGCCGTACCAGTGGCCTACGCGGGGGCGCAGGGCACCTACGCCGGGCTGGACCAGATCAACCTGTCCCTGCCGCAATCGCTGACGGGCAAAGGCAAGGTGGATGTCGTCGTGACGGCCGCCGGCAAGCCGTCGAATCCGGTCCACATCACCATCCGGTAATATGCGCCTCCTTGCCGCAGCACTGCTTTTCTCCACACTGGCCGCGCAACCGGCGCGGCAGGTGTGGATCCGTGCGAAGGCGCCGGGCGCGGCACAGCCGGATGTGCATAGCGTCGAGGTAACGGAGAGCGAAGTCATCGTGCGGTCGGCCGGCATCTCGCTGGCGTGGCTGGGTCCGCTTGGCGTGTCGCCGCAGCAATCAGCGGCGCCCCGCCAATACGCCTTCCGCATTCCACTGCGGCCACGCCCGGCCGCGGGCCCGCACGCGCACATTCCCGCCAGCCACGCCGGCGCGTTCGTCAACGGCGTTCCCATCCCCAATCCGTTCGAGGCGGCCTCCTACCGCGGCCAGAATCTCTGGCACTTCGATACGGTGGCGATGAACGCCAAGGCCACCCACGCCGCGCCGCGGCCAGGCCTGTTGGAAGAGTTGCTGCCGGACCGAAAACGCCACTCACCGCTCATCGGTTTCGCGCTCGATGGCTATCCCGTCTACGGCCCTTGGAGCGGCGGGGCGCGCATGCGATCGAGCTACCAACTCCGCAAAATCCAGACGCGCGACCGCTGGCCCGATGGCACCCGGCTCGCGCCCGGCCAGGCCGGGCCGCCGGTCAGCCCGGAACACCCGCTCGGCACCTTCGCCGAGGACTACGAGTACGTCCCCAATTCGGGCGATCTGGACGAATACAACGGGCGCATGGCCACCACCCCGGAATATCCGGACGGCACCTACGCCTACTTCCTCTCGATAAACGCCCAAGGCCACCCGGCCTTCCCCTATCTGCTCGCCCACGAATTCTACGGCGAATATGCAACACCGCAAGCACCGGGAATGCTGCGCTTTCGCGTTCCCGGCACGGACGGAAAACTGGTCCGCCACCTGGAGCATGTCCACGAAAAGCCGATGCACGTGCTGGTGATCTCGCACGACCGTCAAACCTTCGCGCACATTCATCCGGAGGTGAATGAACACGGCATCTGGGAGGTGCCCTACACCTTCCCGCACGCCGGCCGGTTCCGCGTCTATTCCGACTTCACCCCGCCCGGCGGCAACCAGCGCGTGGAGCATTACGACATCGACGCCACCGGCCCCGCGCCCCGCCCGGCGCCCCTCGCGATGAACCCTTTTGTAACGCTGGAGAACGCTGACAAAATCCACGCCGGAGAAGACGTCGAACTCGTCTTTCGCGTGGGCGACGGCATTCGCGGATGGCAGCCGTATCTCGGCGCGTGGGCGCACGTCGTCATCGCCGGCGACGGCCTGTCGAGCCTCCTCCACGCCCACCCGATCGACAGCGCGCCGCCCGGCGAAGCGCACGATCACACCCGCACGCCGCCGCCGGATCGCCTGCGCGTCGCGGCCAACTTCGCCACCCCCGGCCTGTACAAACTCTGGTTTCAACTGCAACTTGGCAACGACGTCGTGACGATCCCCTTCACGCTCCCCGTCGCCGCCGCGGTCAGCCAATTGAACCACCAACCCATCCCCGCCGGGGCCGCACGGCTCCGCATCACCGCGCACGGCTACGAACCCATGCGCCTAGAGATCCCGCAAGGCAAACCCGTAACGCTCGCCATCACACGCACCGCCGAAGGCAACTGCGGCGGCCGCATCGTCTTCCCTGCCCTGGGCCTCGCGCGCGACATCCCGCCTGGCGGCACGGCGCTGTTGACCCTGCCCGAACAGCCACAGGGCGAGGTCCACTTCACCTGCGGCATGGGCATGTACCGCGGCAGCATCGTGGCCGTCAGCGCGGTGCCGTCGCCAGCCCCTCAAAAAACTCGCAGTGCTTCCGGAAGCCCAACGACTCGTACACCCTGATCGCCGCCGCGTTCTCCGCCCGCACGTTCAGGCCAACGGTTTCCAACTCGGCCAGCGCGCCCAGCGTGGCGCACGTTGCAATTCGCCCCAACCCGCGCCCCCGCCACGCGCTGTGCGTGTAGACATTGCCCATCGCCGCCGCGCCTTCGCCCGGCGCGTACAGATGCGTCCCCGCCGCCGCCAGAATCTCCCCGCCCTCGCAGACGCCAAAAAAGACGCCGTCGTCCACCATGGACGGAAAGAAAAAATCGGGTGACTCCCCGGCCGCCGCGCCCTCGACGTACAGCCGCTCCAAGGCCGGCACATCGGCCGCCGTCAACCGTCGCGCCCGCGCAACGTCCACCCACCCGGAGCGATCCCTGGTCCAACCCATGCGCCACATCAACTGGCGCCTCGTCACCGTTGCCACGCGCTCCACCGCCGCCAGCGCAGCCGCCTGTACCTGCAAATGCACCGGCCAGCGCACGTGCGCCAACGCCTCCGCCACGCTCGCGTCGCCCACCGCGAAGAGGATGCAGGTGCCGTAGTCGTGCAGCACCAAAGTCAGATCCGGCGCGAACCAACGCGTCTTCGGGAACATCGCCGGCGCCAGATCGCCCAGCGCATACACGCACCAAATCGGGTCCCGTTGCAGCAGGGCCCGGATCGCAGACGGAGTGGAGCGCAGTTCCATAATCAGAACGGGCCGCGCGCAACTGCCACGGCCCCGTCCCGAAAAAACAAGCTAGAAGCTGGCGACGGCGCTGGCTTCGTCGTTGAAGACTTCGAAGACCGTGTAGAGCTTCGTGATCTGCAACAGATCCTGGACGCGCTTGGTCAGGTTCAGGAGCTTCAAATTCCCGCCGTTGTTAGAGACCGTTGTGAAAGCCGACACCAGTTCGCCGATGCCGGAGCTGTCGATATAAGTGACTTCGCCGAGGTTGAGGACGATGTTCTTGTTGCCGTCCGCCACCAGCTTCTTCACCGCCTCGCGAATCGCCACGGAGCCGTCACCCAAAGTGATCTTCCCCCCAACGTCCACCAGGACCACATCACCGTTCTGCCGATTGTTAATAGTTGCGCTCATTTATCCTCTCCAAAACAAGGTCCCGCCAGTGCGCGAGTTCCTTGTGCCATCATGAGATACTTTCACAGTATAGCCGCGCCGCATGCCTGAAATTGTAGAATCCGACATCTTGTTGATTGGACCCGACGGAGAATCCCGTCCGATCCGCCTTTCCGCCAGCCCATACATCATGGGCCGGTCGGAATCGGTAAACCTGCCGATGCCAGGCGACACCATGCTTTCCCGCCAGCATTGCGCGTTCGAATGGACTGGCGATGCGTGGATCGTCCGCGACATGGGCAGCAAGAATGGCACGACGGTCAACGGCCTCAACCTGATTCGTGAACACCGCCTGTCGCCCGGGGACCGCATCGTCGCCGGCCGTCAAATTATCGAGTTCGAATCCCAAAAGGCAGGCAGCACGAAGCCCGCCCCCAGCCCGCTGGAGTTTGTCGAAGACGAAGCCGGCGCCGCCATCCGGCCCGATTCCACTTTCATCATCCGGCTCGACTCGGCCAACTTCTCCTCCCGGCAATCCGGCGGCCCCAGCAGCATCGAACTCGAACGCGCCAACCGCCGCATGGAAGCCCTCGTCCGCGCCGGCCGCGAACTGGCCTCCTTCAAGCCCATCGAAAGCCTGTTCGGCATCACACTCGATCTCGCGCTCGACGCCGTTGGCGCCAAACGCGGCATCCTCATGACGCTCGAAAACGGCGAACTCGTAACCCGCGCCCACAAGGGCGACGGCTTCCGCGTCTCCTCCGCCGTGCGCGATAAAGTGATGCGCGAACGCGCATCGCTACTCGTGCAGGACGCCAGTAACGACTCGCTCCTGCGCGCCTCCCAAACCATCGTCCAGCAAAAAATCAAGAGCCTCATGGCCGTGCCGCTCCAAACGGAATCGCAGGTCATCGGCATTCTGTACGTCGACACGCCCAACATCCTCTACCCCTTCGACGCCGAATCGCTCAGCCTGCTCACCGTCTTCGCCAACATCGCCGCCATCCGCATCGAACACGCGCGGCTCGTCGAAGTGGAGCACGCCGAGCGGCTCCTGACGCACGATCTGGAACAGGCCGCCGATATCCAGCGCAGCCTCTTCCCGCAGTCGCCCCCGGTGCTTCCGGGGCTGCAACTCTCCGGCCGTTCCCTGCCCTGCCGCTCGGTGGGCGGCGATTATTTCGACTACGTGCCGATGGCCGACGGCCGCATCTTCGTCGTCGTCGCCGACGTCAGCGGCAAAGGGCTCGCCGCGTCGCTGCTCATGTCCAGTCTGCAGGCCCGCGTCCACGCCCTCTGCGAGTTGCAGACCGACGTCGCCAAACTCGTCAGCCGCCTGAATCACTCCACGAAAGCCAACACGCCGGACAACAAGTTCATCACCGGCTTCTTCGCCGCCATCGACCCGGTGACCGGCGAAATGGAATACGCCAACGCCGGACACAACCCGCCCGTCATCGCCCGCCAGAACGGCAAGGTGGAACTGCTCACCGCCGGCGGCCCCGTGCTCGGCATTCTGCCCAACATCAACTACGTGGGCGGCCGCACGAAACTGGAAACCGGCGACTTGCTGGTGATGTACAGCGACGGCGTCTCGGAGGCCCCCAACGCCAAGGACGAAGAGTTCGGCGAAGAGGCCGTGGCCCAGATCGCCGCGTCGTGCCTGGACCGCTCCGCCGACGAAGTGCTGATGGAGATCGCCCGCCAGTTACGCGCCTTCCTCGGCGAATGCTCGCCCACCGACGACGTTACGATGGTGGTCGCGCGCAAGCTGTAAGGAACGGGAGCAAGGCGGCGTTGACGTCGTCGGGCCGCTCCTGCTGAATGAAGTGGCCGGCGCCATCGATCAACACTGGCGGGGCCAACTGCGGCAGCGCGGCCTGCATCGCCGCGATCGGTGACCGCCCGCCGATCGGAGCAATGACGGGGTCGTTGGAGCCCGCGATGAACAGTGCAGGCTGTGTAATCGTCGCCCCAGCCCACGGTGCCAGCAGCTCCCAGTTCCGGTCCAGGTTCCGATACCAGTGCAGCCCGCCGCGAAATCCGGTGCGAACGAAATCGGCGGTCATCGTATCCAGGTCGGCCTCGGTCAGCCACGTGGGCAAGTCGGGCGCCTCCGTCATGCCGTCCAGAAATCCGTGGCCCGCCGGAACGGTCAGCGGCGAACCCTCCCCCGATAGCCCCGTGAACATCCGGCGCAGCGCCAGCCGCGGATCCCGTTCGAACTCCCGCTCGGCCACGCCTTCTTCCTGAAAGTAAAACCAGTAGTGGTTGTCCAGCCCGGCTTTGCGCAGCAGCCGCAACGGCGCCGCCGCGCCGCGAGGGCGGAACGGAACGCTCAGCGCCGCCACCGCCGGGAACAGATCGGACCGCAAAAGCGCCGCCTGCCACACCACCGCGGCACCCCAATCGTGGCCCACCAGCAAGGCCTGCTCGTGCCCCAGCGCCTTGACCAACCCCACTACATCCCCCACCAGATGCAGCATGTGATAGGCGTCCACGGCGGCCGGCGCGTCAGTGCCACCGTAGCCGCGCATGTCGGGCGCAACGGCGTGAAAACCCGCCCCGGCCAACGCCGGCAACTGGTGCCGCCACGAATACCAACTCTCCGGAAACCCGTGGCACAAAATCACCAACGGCCCCGCGCCCGCCTCGGCGATGTAGAGGCGAATCCCGTTCGCCCCCACATCGCGATGGGTGATCACTTCTTCGGGTACCCCGGGGCGGCGGTCACTTCTTTCATCTGCAGCAGGTGCCGCTCGGCGTGACCGCTGATCATCAGAATCATCTCGTAGAGGTCCATCTCCCGCCCGGGACCCATCTGAAAGAACCGGCCGCGCAGATCCTCGTCGGTCGTCTCGACGTATTTAATCGTGACGTCGCGCCGTTCGTTCAACGCCGCCACCAGCGCCGCCTTCGACGCGAACCGGCCCGTCGGCCGGATCTCGCCCGGCGCCGAGGCGCGCTTGCTGCGGTCGGCCATCTGCTCCAACACCGCCTTGTTGCCAGCCTCCCGCTTCGTCGCCTTCGCGGCGCGCTTCGTCTCATCCACCGGCAGTTTCTTCGCGCTCTGCTGAATCAGACCGCGCAGCAGGTTTTCCGTCTCGGTGATGTGCTCGGCGCATTCGGCGATGCTCCAGCGGTCCGGCCCTGCCTTGAACGTCCACTGCGCCTCGCTCAACGGCGCGATCAGGTCTAATACCTGCTTCCGCGTCGCATGCAAATGGCTCATCGCCTGGTCGCGCTCGCCCTTGCTCAGCGTCTCGGCGCACATCGGTAGCGCCAACAGCGCCAGCATCATCAAACTCCGCATCCTTCAATCCTCCGGCTTCCTAGGGTAAAAATCCTAGATGAAAGGCCTAAACGTTCAGTGCCTACAGGCCGATAGTAGCAAAGGAGGCACTGATTCGAGTGTCCGACGCAGGCAGCTTATCCAATTTTTTGTCCGAATTACGCCCCCCGCCGGAGCCGTCTCTGTCGACGATCCCCGCCATTCCCGCGGGCCTGTCGGCGGAACCCATCCAGGACGGAGGCCGCTCCGGGAGACTACTGCTCATAGACTCTCTGGAAATCAATCGCCGCCTGGCGAAGGGAATGCTTCGATCGGCCGGCCAATACGAGTTCTTTGAGGCCGCAACCGGCCGCGCCGCTCTCGATATTCTGGAAAAACAGCCGGTTGACCTGATTGTGATGGATCTCATGATGCCCGACATCAGCGGTCCGGAGTTCTGCCGCCGGCTGAAGAGCAGCCGGAAGACCCAACTCCTGCCGATCCTCATGATCACCAGCATGCAGGGCGCCGAACACGAAGTGCTCGGAATCGACGCCGGCGCCGATGAGTACCTCACCAAACCGCTGCACCCCTCCGTACTCCGGGCCCGCGTCCGCGCGCTTCTGCGTCACAAAACCGCCATCGATTCGCTCGACGAAGCCGAAACCATCCTTTTCGCCCTCGCCCAGGCCGTGGAAGCCCGGGATTCCTACACGGCCGAACACTGCCAACGTCTGGCCACCTATAGTGTTGCGCTAGGCGTCGCGCTCGGCCTCTCCCGGCCGGAGCTGGTCGCGCTCTATCGCGGCGGCTTCCTCCACGACATCGGTAAGGTTTCCATCCCCGACAGCATTCTCCACGGCAGCAAACGGCTCACCGATGCCGAATGGGTCATCATGAAACAGCACACGGTGCGCGGCGAAGAGATCTGCCGCCCCATGAAGAGCCTCGCTCCCGTGCTGCCCATCATTCGGTCCCACCACGAAAAATGGGACGGCTCCGGCTACCCCGACGGCTTGAGCGGCGAAAACATCCCGCTTCTGGCCCGCATTCTCCAAATTGTCGATATCTTCGACGCGCTGATCACCGAACGCACCTACAAACGCGCCTTCACCGTCGAAGAGGCCACGCGTGTCCTGGAGGACGAGGTGACCCGCGGCTGGCGGGATCCGGAGCTCGTGTCCCTGTTCATCAGCCTCCTCAACCGGAATATGCTCGAATCCACCGCGTCGCTCATCGATACCGACTGGCCGGAGCTATCCTCCATGCTCCGCTCATTGCAAGGAATGCACTCCGGCATTCAGGCGGCCAGCACCCCTCAAGTCATCCAGATGCCGAAACCTGTTCTCTAATAAGGCTATGCGCGCCGCCACACTCCTCTGCCTGACCCTCGCGGCCCTCCCGGCCTTCGCCCAACCCAAGACGCCACCGGCGCCCGATGCCGAGCGCACCCGCTGGTTCCGGGATGCCAAGTTCGGCATCTTCGTCCACTGGGGCCCGTATTCGGTGATCGGACGCCACGAATGGGCGCGGCACAAGCTGCAGATTCCCCAGGCGGACTACGACAAATTCGCCCGCCAGTTCAACCCGGTCAAGTTCAACGCCTCCGAATGGACCAACCTGTTCCAGAACGCCGGCGCCAAATACGTCGTCATCACCTCCAAGCACCACGACGGCTTTTCCATCTACCGCAGCGGCGTCAACAACTACGACATGAAGCTCACCCCTTACCCTGGGGATCCGCTGAAACAACTGGCCGATGCCGCCCAGCGCTCCGGTCTGCGGCTCGGTTTTTACCACTCCATTATGGATTGGAAGCATCCCGACTATCGCCCCATCCGCTCCTGGGAGACGGTGAAGCCGGAGGAAAAGGACGGCGATCTCCCCCGCTACCTGGAATCGATGAAGGGCCAACTGCGCGAACTGCTCTCCAACTATGGCGACGTGGCCACCATCTGGTTCGATGGCGAATGGGAGCACAAGCCGGAGGAGATCAACGCCGATGGCATCTACGACCTCATCCGCTCCCTCCAGCCCAATACATTGATCAACGATCGGCTCTACAACCGCCGGCCCGGCAACAAAGCGGACTTCGGCACCCCGGAACAGTTTGTGCCCGCCACCGGGCTTACCGGTGCCGATGGTAAGCCGCTGGTCTGGGAGAGCTGCGTCACCATCAATAGCGATAGCTGGGGCTACAACAAGTACGAAACGGAGTTCAAGACGGACCGCGATCTCATTCGCATGTTGATCGAAGTCGTCAGCAAAGGCGGCAATCTGCTCCTGAACGTCGGTCCCCGTCCGGACGGCACCATCCAACCGGAGTTTGTCGAACGGCTGGAGTCCATCGGCCGTTGGATGTCCGCCAACGGGGACGCCATCTACGAAACCACCGCCTCCCCGTTCCGGAGCCTACCCTTCCATGGCCGCGCCACGGTGAAAGGGTCCACGCTCTACCTGCACGTTTTTAACTGGCCTGCGGATGGAAAACTCCGCGTCGCCGGCCTCCAGAACATCGTGCACAAGGCCTATTTGCTCGCTGATCGGAATGGGTCGCTCACCACCGCCCGCGATGGGGACGACATCGTGGTCAATCTCCCCGCCCGCGCGCCGGACGACATCGCCTCCGTGATCGCCCTCCAGCTCGATGGGACACCCCGCGCCATTCCAGCCTTTGAAAAGCCCGGCGAAGACGGCACGATCACGCTGCCAGCCGCCTCCGCCGAAATCGAATCCAGCCTCGGCCAGCGGTTGAAGATGGAGAACATCTTCGGCCACGCCTACCTAACCCGCTGGACCCGCCCCGAAGACGTCCCCACCTGGAAGATCAACATTCCCAAAGCGGGCCGTTATCAGATCAGTCTCCGCTACGCCGCTCCGAAATCAAGCAGTGGCCTGCCCTTCTTCCTGAAGTCCGGCGACGTGTTGTTGAACGGTAAAACCGAAGTCACCGGTGACGCCCAGGTCTTCCGGGAGTTCGCCGTCGGCGCCATAACATTGAAGGCGGGCGAACAAACACTCCTCCTGCAGTCCACGGCCGCGCCCGGCGCCGCCGCCATGAATCTGGAGGCAATCGTCCTCAAACCCGTGCGACGATAGCGCCATGCGATTGTTCCTTCTGGCCGCCGTGGTCTGTTCCGCGCAGACGTCGATCACCCTCGTCGGGGACTCCACCGTCGCCGAAGGCGGCGGCTGGGGCCCCGGCTTCCGCGCCGCCCTCGCCGGCCAGACCGAGGTCCGCAATCTCGCCCGCAACGGCCGCAGTTCAAAGAGTTTCCGCGACGAAGGCTCCTGGAAACCGGCCATCGACGGGACCGCGAAATACATCCTCATCCAGTTCGGTCACAACGACTGTCCCGGCAAAGGCCCCGACCGCGAGACCGACCCCGCCACCACCTTCCGCGCCAATCTCCTCCAATATCTCATCGAAGCCCGCACCGCCGGCGCCACGCCCGTCCTGGTGACCTCCATCGTTCGCCGCAACTTCA
>CAMATG010000090.1 GCA_945860645.1 Candidatus Sulfopaludibacter sp. SbA3
TACGCGTATTGGAACGGCCTCACACCGGAATCGCCGAAGGATTGGCTAAAGCTGGCGCTCGAATCGGCGGCCAACATCACCTATGAACCGCTGCAGAAAAAGCTGCTCGATTATTCCACCACTGGCCCGCAGGAGTTCCGCACACTGGCCGCCACTTCGCTCGCCGATCCGCGCGTCATCACCCTCAACGCCGCGCAGGAGTTCGTGGAACCGCTGATGGAACAGGTCACCCGTGGCGCCAACGAGCCGGAGCGCCGCGCGGAGCTCGTCAACCCCATCTTGAAACTCTTCACCCGCGCCCGCTGGAACATGCCTAAAACCGACGAACAGCAGAACATCTTTTACAAACTCCTGTTGCCCGAGTTCGCCGAGGAACGCGGCAAACTGCCCGAAAACACGCGCGCGCTGCTGCAAATGGATAAGGACTCCGCCGACTGGTTCCTGGCCCGCAGCATGGGCCGCGTCATCCATTCCAACCCCGACCTGCAGATCGAAGCGCTCGTCAAGCGCATGCCAGCCAGCTACAAGACGCCGATGGAAGAGATGGTTTGGCTCGATAGCGCGCGCTGGATGCTCTCGTGGCAAACGCCCATCCCCGAGGTCCGCGGCGCCGCCCCCGCCACCGACCCGCACAAGCAGGCCCGCGACCGCGCCGCCGCGCTGGTCGCCGCCCAGTTGACCCGCAAGGTGGACGGCCGTCTCCGCGGCGGCGCCATTGGCCTCGCCGCGTCGAACACCATCGTCCGCAATCACCCCACCGTAAAGGCCGCGCTGCAACCCATCCAGCCCGATCTCTACGAAGACGACGTGCCCGACGCCAAAGCGCTCACCCCCGAATGGCGCAAGAACTACGAGTACTTCCGCGACTGGGTGACGCCCGAACTACTCCGCCCCAACCGCGACGACGAGTTCGCCTGCATGAGCTGCCACGGCGTCGCCGGCCGCGTGCCATCGATGGAGTTCAAACCCGCCGACAACCGCGGCTACCTGAAGGCCAAGGACCTTTGGACCAATTACAATATCCTGCTCGAACGCGTCAACGACGCCGACGTCGAAAACTCCAAGCTCCTGCGCAAACCGCTCAACGTGCAGACGGGCAAGGAGGACGGCCACCAGGGCGGCCGCCGCTACAACCCCGAAGACCGCGGCTACCAGATCTTCCGCCGCTGGGTGCTCGACGCAGCAAACCTCAAGAAACGCTAATGCCCTACGATACCGGCCTCGACCGTAACCCCGCCAACTTCACCGCGCTTACGCCAACGAGCTTTCTCAGCTGGGCCGCCGAAGTGTATCCCGATCGCCTTTCCGGCATTCACGGCGCGCGCCAGTTCACCTGGCGCGAGACCGATGCCCGCTGCCGACGGCTCGCCTCAGCCCTGCAAACATTGGGCGTCACGCGCAATACCACCGTCGCAGTCATGCTGGCCAACACGCCGGAAATGTATGAGGCGCACTTCGGCATCCCCATGGCCGGCGGCGTGATCAACACGCTCAACACGCGCCTGGACGCCGACGCCATCGCCTTCATGCTCCGCCACGGCGAGGCGAAAATCCTCATCACCGATCGCATGTACTCCGAGGTGATGCGCGATGCGCTGGCGCGTTGTGGAACGAACCCGATCGTCATCGACGTCGACGACAGCGAGTACGATGGCCCCGGCGAGCGGCTCGGCTCCATCGAGTACGAAGACCTTCTGAGAACCGGCGATCCGGCCTTCCAGTGGGCTCCGCCGCGCGACGAGTGGGACTCGATCGCGCTCTCCTATACCAGCGGCACCACGGGCGACCCCAAAGGCGTCGTCACCCATCACCGCGGTGCCTATTTATCGGCCCTCGGCGACATCGTGGCCTGGGACATGCCGTCCTTCCCCGTCTACCTGTGGAGCGTTCCGATGTTCCACTGCAACGGCTGGTGCCACGGCTGGTCGGTCGCCGCCAAGGCCGGGACGAATATCTATCTGCGCAAGGTCGACCCGGCCGTCATGCTGCGCCTGATTCGCGAACACCGCGTCACCCACTTCGGCGGCGCGCCCATCGTCTACAGCTTCCTGGTCAACGCGCCCGACGAGCTTTACGAAGGCATCAACCACACCATCCACTGCTTCACCGGCGGCGCCGCCCCGCCTGCGTCCGTCATCGAAGCCACCGAGCGCCGGGGCTTCCGTCTCACCCACATCTACGGCCTCACCGAAACCTACGGCCCCGCCACCATCTGCGCCAAGAAGCCAGAATGGGATGAGCTGGAACTCCACGAACGCGCCCGCCTGAACGGCCGCCAGGGCGTGCGGTTTCAACTGCAGGAAGGCATGACCGTCATCGATCCCGAGACGATGAAGGAAGTTCCCGCCGACGGCGAAACGATCGGCGAAGTCATGTATCGCGGCAACATGACGATGAAGGGCTATCTCAAAAATCCAGCCGCCACCGAAGCCGCCTTCGCCGGCGGATGGTTCCACACCGGCGACCTCGCCGTGCTCCAAGCCGACGGCTACATCAAGATCAAGGACCGCTCCAAGGACATCATCATCTCCGGCGGCGAGAACATTTCGTCACTCGAAGTAGAAGACACTATCCACCGGCACGCGAAGGTGCTGGCCTGCGCCGTCGTCGCCCAGCCCGATGAAAAATGGGGCGAAACGCCCGTGGCATTTGTGGAACTGAAGGACGGCGCCAGCGTCACCGAGGAGGAGTTGATCCTCCACTGCCGCGAACACATGGCCCACTTCAAATGCCCAAAACGCGTGGTTTTCGGCCCGGTTCCGCGTACCTCCACAGGCAAGATCCAGAAGTTCGTCCTGCGCCAGCGCGTCCGCTCCACCGCCGCCATCGATGTGTGAAAAATAGCTGCATCGCAATTAATTGACATGTCATCTATTCACGTGTAGAGTAAAGACATGGAACGCCCCTCCGTCCGCCGGTTGCGCGAAGAGATCCAGCAAACCAAGCCGTTTCACGATCGCGCGCATGCCGCCGGAATCGCTCTGGTGCGAACCGCCGATGAGGGCCGCCGCACGTTCGAATCGCTCGTCACGCCGCATGGCGTTTCGATCGAACAGTACAACGTGCTGCGCATCCTTCGCGGCGCCGGAGACAAGGGCCTGCCCACTTTGGAAATTGCCGCCCGCCTGCTGGAAAAGAACCCCGGCATCACGCGGCTGATCGACAAACTGGAAGCCAAGGAACTGGTCTCGCGCGCCCGCTGCGAAACGGACCGGCGCCAGGTCTTCTGCACAATCACCCCCGCCGGCGCGGCCATCGTCAACGCGCTTGACGAACCCTCCCGGCGGCAAAATCAACAGTTCTTCCGGGGCCTCACCGCCGCGCAGATCGACACATTGCTCGACCTGCTCGACCGTGTCCGCTACCCCGACGAGAAACCCTAAGGAAACCACAATGAACACGCAAGAATTGGACCAGGCGCTGAACCAGCAGATCCTGGGCGGCGACATCATGGGCGCTTTTGAGAAGTACTACGCCGAGGATGTCGTGATGCAAGAGAACGCAGCCGAGCCCTTCGTGGGCAAGGCGTTCAACCGGGAGCGCGAGTTGCAGTTCGTCAACTCCATCGCCGAGTTCCACGGCGCGGCCGTACTGGCCTCCGCCGCCAGCGGCGACACCAGCTTCAGCGAATGGGAGATGGACGTGACCTTCAAAGGTGGCGCCCGCTACAAGCTGGCCCAGGTTGCCGTGCGCACCTGGAAAGACGGGCAAGTCGTCCGCGAACGCTTCTACTACAACAAGGGGAACTGACATGCGCACTATTGGACTTTTGCTGCTCGCCGCCTCCGCGTGGGGCGCCGACTACACGATCGACACGGCCCATAGCGCCGCCGGCTTTGGCGCCAAGCACATGATGGTGACCAACGTGCGCGGCCGCTTTTCCAACGTCACCGGCAAGATCAGCTACGACCCTAAGAACCTGGCCGCCGCCAAGGTGGAAGCCACCATCGACGCCTCCACCGTCGACACCCAGCAAGCCAAGCGCGACGCCCACCTGAAGTCGCCCGACTTCTTCGACGTCGCCAAGTACCCCACCATCACCTTCCGCTCCACCAAGTGGGCACAGGCAAACGGCAAACTGAAGATCACCGGCGACCTCACCATCCACGGCGTGACGAAATCCGTCACGCTCGACGTGGAAGGGCCGGCTCCGGAAGTGAAAGGCCCTGGCGGCGTCACCATCGGCGCCAGCGCCTCCACCAAAATCAACCGCAAAGAGTTCGGCCTGACCTGGAGCAAATTGATGGATACCGGCGGAGCTGTCGTCGGCGACGAAATCAGCATCACACTCGACATTGAAGCTACGCGGAACTAGCGTTTCTTCTTCTCTTTCTCTTCTTCTTCGTCTTCGTCGTCGGTCTCTACCGTGATCGGCGCGAAGACGGCGCGGGGCGGCGCGGGATACGGTGTGTTCCACCCTCGCGCGTCGCCCCATAAAATCCGGTTCAATTTCTCCGACGGCACCGCGTCCGGCACTTCAAACCGCATCTTCATCGACGCCCGCGCCGCCTCCCGCGCCTTGCCCTTCAACGCCGACAGCGGCGGGTTTACATCGAACAACGACTGCTTCGGCATCTCCGACGTAAAGCCCGTCAAATCGGCTGTTTCCGTGAACGACTCGCGCATCTCGTTAGCGATCAAATCGAACAGCGACATCGTCGGCAAGCCCAGCATCAGCTCCATCGTCTTCAACATGCTCTGGTGCGAATAGAAGGTGGAATCGACGTGGCCGCGCCGGGTGTAGGGGCTCACCGCGAGCGCCGTCGTGCGATGCCCATCCACGTGATCGACGCCGTTCTGCGCGTCATCCTCCACAACAAAAATCGCCATTTTTGGCCAGAATTTCGACTTCGTCAGCCCTTCCACAATCTGGCCCACCGCCAAATCGTTATCGGCCACCATCGATTTCGGCGTCGACGACCCGGGCCGTGTCCCGGCCGTGTGATCGCTCGGCAGCAGCATGATCGTCAGGTTCGGCATCTTGCCGTCCTTGTTCCACTGCGCCACGTCTTCCAGGAAAATCTGCGCTCGCACTACGTCCGGGATGCCGTGCGAGTAGCTCGGGAAATACGGCGCCAGAATCGTATTCAACTTCGCGATCGGCGCCTTCACGTTCCACCGCCCGCGATATTTTTCCCCGCGCTGCCAGCCCTGCAGCAACTCCTTGCGGGCTTTGTGATCGTCGGGCAGATGGCCCGCATATTCGCCATACACGCGCACCGTCCGGCCCCGCGCCAGCGCGTTGTCCCACAGGAACCCGCTCGAAGAATACGCCAGCGGATCGGTACCATCGTAGGGATAGCTGCGGCCATCGTAGCCGGGCCACAAGCAGTAGGCAGTCTCGTTGGCCTGGGTCGCCCACTGGTGCCCGTCGGCGGAGTTCCCGCCGGTAGCGTAGAAGTTATCGAGCAGCACAAACTGCTCGGCCAGTTTATGCTGATTCGGCGTCACGTCGCGGCCGAACATCGTCAGCGACGGGTCACTGTTCCCCTTGCCGATATCGCCAAACACCTGATCGTAGGTGCGATTTTCCTTGATGATGTAGACCACATGCTCAATCAACGACGGGTCGCCGCTCCGCGCCGGCACCGCCGTCGCGCGCGACGATGGCGCCACCGGCGCGCCCGCCCCGGCCATGTGATTGTTCTCCGCCACCGCCGTCGTCCACGACGCCAACTGCGGCGCACCGGGGAGTTCAATCACCTGCACCGATCCGCGGTTGGCATGCACAAACCGCCGCTCTGGCTTCTCGCTCCAGCCCGACCCAACGCCCAGGATCGCACCCACCGCCAGCCGCTTGCCATCCGGGCTCAGCGCCAGGCTGCTCGGGTACCAATACGTAGGGATCGCCCCTTCGGAAACGCCAGTAGCCGTCTTCAAAATCATCACCGCGTTAATCCCGCCGCAGGCCACGAACAACCGCGCCCCATCGGCCGAAACCGCCAGCGCCGTCGGCGCCACGCCAAACGCCTTCCGCGCAAACGGCTGCAGGGCCCACGTCGCCACCACCGCCTGCGTCTTCGTATCCACCACGCTGATCGAATCGGAATTCGTGTTCGCCACGTACAGCCGCCCGCGCGCCTCGTCCCACGCCAGCGCCGTCGGATGCAGCCCCACGGCGATCGAATGCGTCATCTTGCCCGACGCCACATCGACACGCGAAACCGTCCCGCTCGCCGCCACGCCACGCGCATCTACGACAACCTGATCGGCCGTCGGCGCCACGCCGGTCGGCGCCGTCACATCGCCCTTCCGCGGCACGCGCCCGCCCCAGTTGCCCACATAGGCCACCGTGCCGTTCGCGTCCACCGCCAGCCCCACCGGCGCAATCCCGGTGTCGATCTTCGCAATGCTCCCATCGGCCGCCACCACCGCCAGCTTATTCTCAAACGCCAGCGCCGCAAACACCTTCCCGCCGCGCTCCCGCACCGCCCCCGCCTGGTTCTTCCCCAGCTCCACGCCGCGCGTATCGTCGCCGCGGTGCAGCCACACTTTGTTCGCCCGTTGGAACAGCCATACCGGATCGGCCCCGTCGATCGCCTGAATGCCGCCGCGCCCCTTGGCCTCCGTGTGGCGCAGCACTTTGTTTTCGCGCCAGTTCATCCGGTAGACGCCCACGCCGGTCAGCGCCTGAATCTCATCGCCAGACCGGAACTGCACGCCGTAGACGCGCCCGTTGAACACCGTCGGCACACCCGCCGGCGTCACCATTTGGCGCGTCGTCACCACGCCAGGATCGGTCACCGCACGTGCTGGACGCTCATTGGTTTGGGCCAACAAAGCGCCCGCAAACAGGAAATAGTACCGGATGGACATGGAAATATTGTAGGTCCACTTTGTGACAACAAAATGGCGGAGTTGCAAATACTACCCCAGCTGTGGCAGTCTGATAAGTTTTCCTGCCTACAAAATGCCGCCTAAACGTGTTCGCGTACTTTATCATGACCATTGCTTCGACGGCTCCGCCTCGGCGGCCATCTTCAGCCAGTTCTATCAGGACCACATCGACCCCTCCGCCACCTTCAATTACACCGGTATGGCGCACACCTCCGACCAGCTTTTTCAGGACATTCTGTTCGACGGCGACGAGAACGCCATCGTCGATTTCAAGTACTCGCCCAACCCCCATCTCACCTGGTGGTTCGACCATCACCAGAGCGCGTTCCTGAGCCCGGCCGACGCCGAGCACTTCCGCACCCAGCGCCACGGCAACTATTTTTTCGACCCCACCTACAAGTCCTGCACCCTCTTCATCGCCACGGTCGCCCGCGAGAAGTTCGGCTATCACAATCCCGCGCTCGACGAGCTCATCCACTGGGCCGACATCATCGACGGCGCGCAGTACAAGGACGCCGATGAAGCCGTCGCCCTCGGCGCGGCTGCCATGAAACTCACTCTCGTCATCGAATCCAGCAAAGGGTCCGAGACGGTGCAGAAGATCATCGGATACATGCGCCACATGCGCCTGGACGAGATCATCGCACTCCCGGAGATCGAAACGATTTTCCGCCCTCTCCACGAGCGCCACCTGCGCAACATCGACCTCATCCGCCAGCGCTCCCACGCCGACGGCAAAGTCGTCTTCTTCGACCTCGTCGCCGACGGCGTCGAAGGCTACAACAAGTTCATTCCCTACTACCTGTTCCCGGAAAACGTCTACACTGTTTCGGTTTCCACCTCCACCTTCCGCACGAAGGTCAGCGTGGGTTCCAATCCCTGGCAGGCCGACCGCGTCACGCACAACCTCGCCACCATCTGCGAACGCTATGGCGGGGGCGGCCACTCCAAAGTCGGAGCTATCAGTTTTCCGATCGGCGCCGTCGACGAGGCCCGCAAGGCCGCCGCCGAGATCGTCGCCGAACTGCACACTTAGCGCATCGTCACCTTGTACCAGCGGTCCGGCGACGAGCGGAGAAATCGCCGTCCCCCGCCTCCGGGCATCAGTACCACCTCGCCCGGTTCCATCTCCACCGACGCCGCCGTCTCCACCGCGGGACCCTGCCCCACCGGCGTCACCGACAACCGCGGCTTGCGCAGCAGCACCTGTTCCTGCTTCTCCACCACCGCGCGCAGCACGTTCTCCGACAACCCGTGACGCGCCAACAGCGCCAGCGCGTCGGCGCTCGTGTCGAACTGAGTGCGCTTGTGGCGGATCAGATCCACCAGCAACCCATCGCCCAATCCGGCGCGCGATAAAACCACCAGACCATCATTGGTCAAAATATGCCGCGGCAGCGGGATCGTCTCCGGCTCCGCCGCCATACAGCCAACCGCAAAGACAACAGCTAGGAGTGTCCTCATACAGGGCATATCGACGCTCCCGCAATTTCCCTTAAGATTTCCCCCGCCTCCCCCCGATAAGATCAGTGTGCTACTCCTGGCCCTCGCCTTAGCCTTACCCGATGCCTTGCTAAACCGTCCGTATGTGCCGGAGGCAAGGTGGGAAAAGGTGTCCACGCGCTGCGCCATGCCCATTCCAACAACCCGGGTCGTCGGCGGTTCGCTGCCCCCCGGGTTGCAGATGTCCGGGCGCGGCGAAGTGGAGGGAGTTCCCACGGAACCGGGCGATTTCACGTTTGCCGTCGAAGTATCCGACGGCTGCGCCCGCCGTGTCGAACAGCGGCGGATCCGCGTCATGCCGGCCCCTATTCTGCTGGCGGAGGCGGAGACGCTCGAGTACCACTGCGTCCATGGCGCGCCCCCGTTTTCCGGTGGGATCGTAAGGGTTTCGGGCTCCGCGCCCGGGCGCGCCTATAGCGTAGATGTTCTCGACGGCGCCTGGCTCCGCGCCGCCATGCGCGATGGCCGCATCCCGCCGGAACAGTCATCCCTCGAAGCCGATACCCTGCGCCTCACCGTGGACCCGACGAAGCTCGCACCAGGCGTCTACAGCGCCCGCCTGCGCGTCCATACCTGGCAAGGCGTCAACACCCCGGAACTTGAATTCAAACTCCGTGTTGACTCGCCCCAGACCGTTCTTACGCCCTTAACCGTCCTCCCCTCCCCGGTCGAGTTCCAGCCCCGCGTCCAAATCATCGAAGCCCCTAGCCCGCGCGCCGTCGCCCCGCCCGCGGTCGTTCGCCCCGCGCCCCCCACCTTCCCCAAATACAAGCCCCGCCCCAAGCCGCAACCCAGCGCCAAACATACCCACGCCATCGGCCGCTCCCGCGTCCTGCCCTTCCCCAAAGTAACCATCCCGTTGCCCAAGCCAAAGGAAGAAAAACCCGCCGCACCGGCAAAAGACCAGGCTAAAGCGCCAGCCAAAGAACCGGCCAAAGCGCCAGCCAAAGACGCCAAGCAGGAAAAGCCCGCGCCCAAGCAAACCGCCAAGGCCGAGCCGCCGAAACCGGAGCCCTCCAAAGCGGCCCCCGCGAAAAAGGAAGCCCCGCCGGAGCGCACCAAGCCCTCCGCCATGCCCCCGGCCCCAGCCAAGCACTAAGCCCGCAGCTAGTAGCCCTGCTCCTTCAATCGCGCTACGTTCAACGGCGCCGGCCCGCCCACGCGCAACAGCTTCTCCACGTACTTCGCCAGCACATCAGTCTCCAGATTCACGCGCTCGCCCGGCTGATACGCCCCCAGCGTCGTGTTCTCATACGTGTGCGGAATGATCGTCACCGCCAGCACACAATTCTCCATCGAAGCGATCGTCAAACTGATCCCGTCAATCGCCACCGACCCCTTCCACACCAGATACCGGTCCAACTCCTGCGGCACTTGAATTCGCAGCCACCAGTTGTTATTCCCAATCGAGGTCAACCCCAGGAACTCCCCCGTCCCATCCACGTGCCCCTGCACGATATGCCCGCCCAGCCGCCCGCCCGGCGACATCGGCCGCTCCAAATTCACCCGACGCCCCGGCCGCAAATCCCCGATATTGGTGCGCTTCATCGTCTCCGGCGCCACGTCGGCCGAAAACCCGGAGGCCCCCGGATCGACGGCCGTCAGGCACACCCCGTTCACCGCGATACTCGCCCCGGCAAACGCGTCGCCCATCACTGTCGAACACCCGATCCGCAGCCGCGCGCCCTCGCCCCGCCGCTCGATCCCAACCACCGTCCCCTGCTCTTCCACAATTCCGGTAAACATCAGCTGCGTGCCCCCCGCGCCACCCACGCCTCCACCGCGAACTCATCCCGGCTCATCGGGTGCAGCCGCACGTCGCGGAACAACATCGCGTCCGCTCTCCGCCGCCGTCCGCGTCCGCCCGCCACCGGCAGCGATTGCAACCCACCGAAAATCTTCGGCGCGTAGTAGAAGAAGATCTTGTCCACAATCCCCGAATCGAGCGCGGCGCCGTTCACTTTACTGCCCGCCTCAATCATCAACGATTGATACTGCCGCCCCGCCAGCAACTCCACCAGTGCCCGCAGATTCGTCCGCCCGTCCGGCCCATCGAGCACCGCAATCTCCACGCCCTCGCGCTCCAGCGCCCGCCGCCGGTCGGCATTGGCCGCCGAGGTCGTGGCGATTAGCAGATCCGCCGCTCCCTGCCGCACCATCTGCGAATCGGGCCGCACGCGCAACTGCGAATCCAGCACAATGCGCAACAGCGGCCGGCTGCGCGCCATCCCCGTGCGGTCGGTCAACGAACAGTCGTCTGCCTCCACCGTACCCACGCCGGTCACAATGGCATCGGTCATGTGCCGTAACTGCTGCACGTGCAGCCGCGCCTGCTCGGAGGTAATCCAGCCTTCGTTGTCATCCGGCGCCGCAATCTTGCCGTCCAGCGTTAACGCGCTCTTCAACGTCACCAGCGGCCGCCGCTCCCGCATGAAAAAACAGAACGGCTCGTTCAGAGCCTCCGCCTCGGCCGTAAACGCCCCGTCCACAGAAACCGCAATCCCGGCCGCCTGCAGCCTCGCCAGCCCCTGCCCGCTCACCAGCGGATTCGGGTCTTCCATCGCCGCCACCACGGCACCCACGCCGGCCGCTATCAGCGCATCCGCGCAAGGCCCCGTCCGGCCCTCATGCGCGCACGGTTCCAACGACACGTACACCGTCGCCCCCCGCGCCCGCTCCCCGGCCTCCTCCAGCGCCACCACCTCGGCATGTTTGCGGTTGGCGTAGGTATGATACCCTCGCCCCACCACCACGCCGTCCTTCACCACCAACGCGCCAACGGCCGGATTCGGGCTGGTCTGGCCCAGCCCCTTGCGCGCCTCGGCCAATGCCTGAGCCATGTAATCGGATGTCATAAATTAGTCGAAAAGCGAAGCAATGTACTGCTCGGGATCAAACGGTAACAGGTCGGTGACTTTCTCGCCCACGCCCACATACCGGATCGGCACATTCAGCTCGCGCGAAATCGCAATGGCAATCCCGCCCTTCGCCGTCCCGTCCAGCTTGGTCAACACAATCCCGGTCACCCCGCCGGACTCGGTGAACTTCCGCGCCTGTTCCAGCCCGTTCTGCCCGGTCGTCGCGTCCAGAACCAGATAAACCTCGTGCGGCGCGCCATCAATCACGCGCCCCGCCGTCCGGTGCATCTTGTCCAGCTCCAGCATCAGGTTCTCTTTGTTGTGCAGCCGCCCGGCCGTGTCGATGATGACGTAATCGGCCTTCCGCGCCCGCGCCGCCTGCAGCGCGTCGAAGATCACCGCGCTCGGGTCGGCCCCCTGATTCTGCCGGATGATGTCGGTGTCGGCCCGCTCGGCCCATACGGCCAGCTGCTCAATCGCCGCCGCCCGGAACGTATCGGCCGCGGCCATGATCACCGTCTTTCCGTTCTCCTGCAGCCGCCGCGCCAGCTTGCCGGTGGTCGTCGTCTTCCCCGCCCCATTCACGCCCACCATCATGATCACCAGCGGCGCCTCGGCCACGCGCGCCTCCGGCCGGTCGCTTGCCTGCAGCACTTCCAGCAGATGCTGGCGAATCAGCGTGCGCAGCTCCCCGGCGTCGGCCACCAGGTTCCGGTCCACCCGCTGCCGGATCGTCTCCAGCACATCGGTCGCCGTCCGTATGCCCACATCGGCGGTAATCAGCGCATATTCCAGCTCATCCAGCAGATCGGCGTCGATCTGCTTTTTGCCATGCACTACGTCTTCAATGCGGTTCACCAGCCCGGCACGGGTCTTTTCGATCCCCTGCTTCAGCCGGTCCAACAGGCTGCCGCCGCCCTCGCCTGAGCCAAATATGGAAGAAATCATTCCGGTTCCCATAATACCAAGCGAATTTTTCCGCTCAATGAATTGATGGACTCGTCGATATGATTCACGCGTTACAATCAGATGGTCACGATGGATACAACCCCGCAAGGGAAAATCGGGCGCTACGTGGTCCAGGGAGAACTGGGGCGCGGCGCAATGGGTATCGTCTATCGAGCCCAGGATCCGGCGATCGGACGCACCGTCGCCGTAAAAACGATCCGCATTGGTCAGTTCAACGACGAACGCGAGATCAAGCACGTGCAGGACCGCATGATGCGCGAAGCGCAGGCGGCCGGCATTCTCTCGCACAACAACATCGTCACCATCTACGACATCCAGCACGACGAGGGCACCGCGTTCATCTTCATGGAGTTCGTCGACGGCGACACGCTCGAAAAGATGTTGCTGACCGATTCGCCCATCGACAAGCAGTTCATCCTTCGTATCCTCCACCAGGCCGCCGAAGCGCTCGACTACGCCCATCAACGCGGCATCATCCACCGCGACGTCAAACCGGCGAACATCATGGTGCGCAAGGACGGCGTAGCCAAGATCGCCGATTTCGGCATCGCCCGCATGCAGTCCCATTCGCTCACCCAAACCGGGCAGATCCTGGGTACTCCGAACTACATGTCGCCGGAGCAGATCTCCGGCAAACCCGTCGACGGCCGGTCCGATCAGTATTCTCTCGCCGTCATGCTCTACGAAGTCCTCACCGGCGAAAAACCGTTCGTGGCCGATTCGCTCCCCACGCTCCTCTTCCGCGTCGTCAGCGAAATGCCGCAGCCCGTCCCGCGGCTCAACCCCACGCTCAGCACCGCCATCGACGAAGTCCTCCAGCGCGCGCTCGCCAAGAGCCCCGACGACCGTTTCCCTACCTGCCTCGACTTCATCCGCACCCTCGAACAAGCCTGCCTCGCCGCCCCCGGCTGGACCACGCAAATCCGCGGCGGCGGGCTCACGCAGCCCCCCCACGCCGCCG
>CAMATG010000091.1 GCA_945860645.1 Candidatus Sulfopaludibacter sp. SbA3
ATGCCCCCAACGACAAGCTCATGCGCCGGGCCTACCTGGACCTCACCGGCCTGCCTCCAACCCCCGCCGAAATCGAAGAATTCCACCGCGACAGCAACTACGAAAAGCTGATCGATAAACTCCTCGCTTCACCGAAATACGGCGAACGCTGGGCCCGCCAGTGGCTCGACGCCGCGGGCTATGTCGACACCACCGGCAAGGACTTCGACCCCAAGAAAGCCGAGTACGCCCAGGGCATGTGGCGCTTCCGCGACTACGTCATCAAGGCTTTCAACGAGGACAAACCCTGGAGCCGTTTCCTCACCGAACAACTCGCTGGCGACGAACTCGTCGACTGGCGCTCGGTCAAGACCCGCACGCCGGAAATCAACGAACTCCTCGCCGCCACCGGCTACTTGCGCACCATTCTCGACATCACCGAAGAGGACATCTCCAACCTCCCCGTCGAACGCTACGAAGCGCTCTTCAAACTGGTGGAAAAGGTGGGCAGCAGCACCGTCGGCCTCACCGTCAATTGCGCCCGTTGCCACACTCACAAGTTTGACCCGATTTCGCAAAAAGACTACTACCGCTTCCTCGCCCTCTTCACCAACGCCTACAACCCCACGGACTGGATCCAGCCCCAGAACCATCACCTCTACATCCTCCCCACCGATCAGCACGAAGCCATCGAAGCCCGCATGCTGAACGAGCAGTTGGATGGGATCCCCGAACCCATTCGCGACGACGTCAAGAAGGCGCTGAAGACCCCACCCGACCACCGCAACGAGATCCAACGCTATCTCTTCAAGAAGTTCGACGAACCCTTTCGCCAGGCCTACGCCAAAGATCCCGAATGGCCCAAACTCGGTAAAATTCAAGCGCTCTGGGACGTCGGCACGCCGCCGAAAATCCGCCTCCTCCAACGCGGCAGCGCCGACGCCCCCGGCCCCGTCGTCACCCCTGGCTATCTAGGTATCCTCTCCAGACCCGGCCAGACCGACGCCGTCGGCTCCCCGAACAAAAAGGGCAAAACCTCCGGCGTCCGCCTCGCCTTCGCCGAATGGCTCACCAGTGCCGACCATCCGCTCACCGCCCGCGTCATCGTCAACCGCATCTGGCAAGGCCACTTCGGCACCGGCATCGTCGCCACGCCCGACAACTTTGGCACCACCGGCGCCCTGCCCTCCAATCAGGAACTGCTCGATTATCTCGCCGTCGATTTCATGCAAAACGGCTGGAGCGCCAAGCGCCTTCACAAGCAAATCATGCTATCGACCGCCTACCGCCAGTCCAGCCTGCAGCGCGACGAGGCCAACAGAATCGATCCCGACAATACGCTCCTCTGGCGCATGAACCTCCGCCGCCTGGACGCCGAAGCCCTCCGAGATTCCGTCATCTCCAGCGCCGGCAAGCTCAACCCGGAAGCCGGCGGCCCGCCCGTGCAACTGGAGATGCGCACCGACGGTTTGCAGGTCGTTTCCACCAAGGAACCCGAGTCCGCCAAGTGGCGCCGTAGCATCTATCTCACCCACCGCCGCACGTACCCGATGAGCTTCCTCGGTGTCTTCGATTACCCCATCATTGACACCAACTGCACCCGCCGCGTGCCCTCTGCCACGCCGCTCCAATCGCTGACGATGCTGAACGATGAATTCATCTGGCAAGCCGCCGAAGCTCTCGCGAAACGCGCGGAAAGCAACGTCGACGCGGCCTATCTGCTGACCCTCTCCCGCAAGCCAACCGCCGCCGAACAGGACATCGCAAAAGGCTTCCTGGAGAAGATGCCCTTCAAATCCTTCGCGCAAGTCCTGCTCAGCTCGAACGAGTTTCTCTATATCGACTAAGGCTTCGCCGGCGCCGTCTCGGGCTTCTTCGGCTCTTCCACCACCGGCCGCCGGAATCGCGGTTGCCGCACGACAGGTTTCGCCGTCGCCAACTCAATATAGCTCGCCAGCAATCGGTCCTTCTCCGCCGGGACCAGCATCAACTGCCGAATCTTCCCCACGGGCTCTGACAACGCAAACGCCTTGTCGCCCGGCCGCACCGCGTACAGTACCGCCGCCAACTCGCCCGTCGGCGCGTCTTTCCCATACGCCTTCAACGCGTCCGCCACCGGATGCGCCGGGAATTCAGCGAACTCTTTCCCCAACGTCGACAACGGAAACAGCACGGACGAACCCACCGAGGGGCTTACCGAGATAATCGGCGTCGGCCACCCGGCCGCCTCCAACTCCTTCGCCGCCTGCGGATGCGCGCAAACCAATTCCTTCACTTTGGCCGTGATCAGTTCTTTCGACCCCGGCAGTGTCAGCACCTGCAACAGGTTCGCCGGCGGCCCGGCCAGAACCACCGTCGCATTCTGGTCGTGTTGCGCCGTGAACGCGTTCCGAATCAGCCCATGCGCCGCCGCCGTGTCGATCAACGTCTCAATCCCGTGCGGATAAGTCTTTGAGCCATCCGGGTTCGTTCGGCCCAACGGACCGGTCAGCAGCGGGGTGTCCCCGGGGATCTTTCCATCTGCCGCCAGTCCAACCGGCAGCGTGCGCGCGAAGGCGCCAAACGCCGCCGAAACCGCCCCGGCGTAGAACCGCCCCACCACTTCGCAGTAAGCCGCCGAAAGCAGGCTCGTACGCGTGGACGAGATCGAAACCACGCGGCATTCGTTCTTCCCGTCCAGGCCGTACAGCACCGCCAACGCCAGCGCCGTCTCCACGCGCGACCCCATATCGGAGTCGAAAATGACACCTAAACTAGGCTTACCTTGCCCTCGAAACTGCATGTTTATGCCAGATTCAGGCCATCAATACGGCCTGTTGCGTCGCCAAAATGCTCAATTTTGACGTTCATCCGGTCCATCATCGCCAGGTACAGATTCGAGATCGGCGTCTCTTTCCTGTACGTGATCCGCCGTCCACCCTTAATCGTATTTCCGCCGCCGCCAACGATCATCACCGGAAGGTTCTCGTGAGTGTGCCGGTTGCCGTCGGAAAGTCCGGCGCCGTAAACGATCATCGAGTTGCCCAGGATGTTCGAATCGCCTTCCTTGATGCCCTTCAACTTCTCCATCCACTTGGCGAACTGCACCATGTGGTACTCGTTGATCCGCGTCACCTTGTCCAGCAATTCCGGCTTATTCATGTGGTGCGTCAACGGGTGGTGGCCATCGGGAATGCCGATTTCGCGGTACGGCCGCGACGTGCCTTCACGCGTCACCAGGAACGTCACAACGCGGCTCATATCGGCCTGGAACGCCACCGTGATCATGTCCGTCATCAGCCGGAAATGCTCGCTGAAATCAGCCGGTACGCCATACGGCTTGGGCATGCCCGGGTTCACTTGGGCATTGTCCTTTTCGGCCTTCTCCAGCTGGCGCTCAATCTCGCGGATCGACGACAAATACTCGTCCAGCTTGCGCCGGTCGGTCGGGCCCAGGTCGCCCTGCAGCTTCTTCGTGTCCCCAGTCACGTAATCCAAGATCGAGCGGCGATACTTCGTCTGCCGCGCCCGTTCTTCCGGGTTCAACGCCGCGCCCTTGCCGAACAGCCGTTCAAACAGCGCCCGCGGATCCAGTACCGGCGGCAGCGGTTGCGTTTCGCTCCGCCACGCCAGATTGTTCGTGTAGGCGCAGGAGTAGCCGGAGTCGCAATCGCCGGCCTGGCGCGCGTCCTCCAACCCGACTTCCAGGGAAGGGAAGCGCGTCTGCTTGCCCACGTGATTCGCCACGATCTGATCGCACGAAATCCCGGCCTTGATGTCCACCATCGTCTTCCGCGGCTGAATGCCGGTCAGATACGCGCCGCAGCAACGGCCGTGGTCGCCAGCGCCATCGAGCAGCGCGCGGCCATTGTTCTGCGTCAGGTTGCTCAGGATCGTAACGTCCTGCCGCATCGATTCCATCGGCTTCAGGATCTTCGGCAGATCCCCCACAAACGCGCCGTCTTCCTTTGGCGTCCAGTGGCGCATGTCGATGCCGTTCGGCACGTACACAAATGCCATGCGCACCGGCTTGCCGCCGGGGACGGTGGACGAGGCAAGCGCCGGCGCCATCGCATCGAAGAAGGGCAGGGCGATTGCCGTGCCGGCGCCGCGCAGCATGGTGCGGCGGGAAAGTGTTTTGCGGGTGATCATCGTTGCGCTACCTGTTGTTTGGGTGCTTCGCCGCGCCGCATTTGGAACGGCAGGCTCTGCACGATTTCGTGGATCAATAACTGGAAGGGATAGCCGTTGGCGGCCAGCTTTTTGCCGATGGATTCCACAGTTCGCCGGTCGAACCGTTCCAATCCCCGTCCCAAAGAGTATGTCAACATTTTCTCGGTGATGCAGCGTGTGAAGTCCGGCATCTGGTCGAGAAGAAGCGTCCGCATTTCCGCCGGCGTCTGGAAAGATTTCCCATTCGGCATCGTGCCGCTGACGTCGATGTCAAACTTGCCATCTTTCGCGCGCCACTTGCCCGTGCCGTCGTAGTTCTCCAGGCCAAACCCAAGCGTGTCCATCCGGTTATGGCAAGACGCGCAAACGGCGTTTGAACGGTGCTTTTCCATCTGCTGCCGCAACGACCCGGCGTTGCCCACCGAGCCCTCATCAAGCGGCGGTACATCCGGCGGCGGCGCCGGTGGCGGCGCGCCCAGAACATTTTGCAAAACGTACTTCCCGCGAATTACCGGCGACGTGCGCGTCGGATAGCTCGATACGGTCAGGACACTGGCGTGGCTTAGAATGCCGCCGCGCTGATTCGTGCCCAATTCCACCCGGCGGAAGTCCGGCCCGGTCACGCCCGCAATCCCATAGTGCTTGGCCAACATGCCGTTCAGGAACGTGTAGCGCGCATCCAGGAACTCGTTCAACGGCCGATTCTCCCGCAACACATGCTCAAAGAACAGCCGCGTCTCCGCGCGCATGGCTTCCTTCAGCTCCGGTCCCCATTCGGGAAATTTCTGCGGGTCCGGCTTCACCGAATCCAGGTTGCGAATCTCCAGCCACTGGCCGGCAAAGTTCTCCGCCAACGCCGCGCTGCGCCCGTCGGCCAGCATCCGCTTCACCTGCGCCTCCAGCACCCCGGGCGCCCGCAGTTTGCCGGTCTGTGCCAGTGTCATGAGCGTCTCGTCCGGCATCGAACTCCACAGGAAATACGACAACCGCGACGCCAGTTCGACGTCGGAAACCTTGGCCACGCTGGCCGGATCGTTCGGCGCGGGATGCTTCTCAATCCGGAACAGGAAGTGCGGCGAAACCAGCACGGCTTGCATCGCCAGCTGTATGCCCTGCTCCACCGTCTGGCCCTCTTTGCGAGCCATCGCCACGAAGCCTTCCAGCGGCGCAATATCGGTGCGCGTCACCGGACGCCGGTACGCCCGCCGGGTCAATTCCGTCAGGATCTTCGTCACGCAAACCGGCCCCGAGTTCGGATCGCAAATCAGCACGCGCTTGCGGCTCACCCGCTCCACCTTCGTCGGGTACGGCCCGATGAATTTGATCATGTTCAAAAACTTGTTCTTCTTGTCCGAGTACGCCTCTTTATCGTCCAGCGTCTTCACGAACTCATCGCCCACAAACCCGGCGCGGAACACATGATCCCCCTCCGGCAGAAACACGCGGAAGTGCTCTTCCGAATACGGGTTGAAGTACACCAATCCGCTCGGCTTGGTCTCCACCATCTGTTCGTGGATCAACTTGCCGTCCATCCAGAAACCCATCTTCACCGGCAGCGCATCCTTGGCCCGTTCGCCCGGCAGCCCGATGGTCACTTCGTACTCGCCATCCCAATCCACGCGGTGCGTGGCTTCGACGTTCGAACGGTCCAGCCGCCGGATGGTCTTCGTCTTCGTGTGATACTCAAACTCCACCGGTTTCGCCGGCAGCGGGTCGGCGCCCAGCGCGCGCGACGAAATCGTCTCGGCCGCCTCCAGATACTTCTGCATCAGCACCGGCGAAATGGTCAGCACGCTGCCAATGTTGTCGAACCCATAACCGGAGTCGTCGGTCGGGAAATCCTTCTCCGCCCGGAAGTCCACCGAAAGCAGATCCCGGATCGTGTTCGTGTATTCAATCCGGTTCAACCGGCGCGCCGTCACCCGGCCCGGGTCCGGCTTCACTTTCTTGTCGGCCTGCTCCCACTCCCGCTCCAAATATGCGGTTAGCTCGTTGATCTGGTCCAACGACGGCCGCGGCATGCCCTTCGGCGGCATCTCGCCCGATCGTACCTTCTGCACCACTTTTTCCCAGTCCTCGCGGTTGGCGAGCACGGTGGCCGCATTGGTGAACGGCGCCAGATTCACGCTGCCGGACTGCACCCGGTCGTTGTGGCACGCCAGGCAGTTCTTGGCTATCAGCGGCTGCACCGAATGGTCAAAACTGGGTTTGGCCGGACCCTGCGCAACCAACAGCGCCGCACAGGCGGGTAGAAAAGCTTTCGCAACGGAGCGCAGCGGCACAATCGGCATATTTCCTAATTGTAAATAACGCCGCGCCCCCGTGGGAGGTTACCTTAGCGAATTGGTCGGACCAAAGAATATGCACTCAGCCCGATTCCCGCCAGCCCGGGGAGGAACAGAAACAGCGATCCGAGCTCCAAGGCGTCGGGATAAACGCGGACACAATAGATGGTGCAAAGAAGCCCGAAGCAAGCAATCGCGCCCAAGCCGTAGGGCCGGGAAACCGGAAAGAAGCCGGCCCCGATGATGCCGAGAAGGCTCACGAAGCCGAGAATAAACCAGATTCCGCTGCCAAAGGGGGCCCAAAGCGGAGAAAACAACAGCTTCACGAACCCCCACAAACCTGCTTGGACCAGCGTGTCGATGACGAAGCCGAACGCCGCGAACCCGGCGATCGGCACCATCAGCAACAAACAGGCGAAATAGATCACGACGTTCATACCCGTTCAGGCGCGGACGGGGCGCCGAACGTCTCACGCCTCGTTCCGAATTCGCCGCACCAGCGCCAACATGTTCTGCTTGTCTGTCCGATTCCGGTTCGTCACCGGCGCCGTCACCGCCGCGCTGGCAACCTTCGCCACCGCCAGCTTCGCAATCTTCAGCGTTCGTACGCCGGCGATCTCCGCCGTCACCGGATACTCCCCATCGGCCAGCGTCGCCGGCACCGTGACGTTGATCTGGTACAACCCCGCCGAAGTCATCCCGGCGTAGGTCACCTCGGCCGCCGTTGCATCGATCTGCACCGTCACCGCGCTGGCCGTCTGCAGCGGCGTCGATACCACCGTCCCCGCCGTCACGCCCGGCGACGTCGGCCCGAAGCCCGTGCCGAACAATTGAATCGTCTCGCCCGGTTTTGCCGGCACCGTGGTCACGCCGTCCATCAACTTCGCAGGCCCAATCAGCGCTCCGTCCGCCCGTACCGCCGCCACATTCTCACCAGGGAACGTAAAGAACCCCGGCATCAAACGGTTAAACGCCACCGTCACCGCGTCCGACGTCCCCCTGCTATTTGTCACCGTCACCTGCACATCGCCTTCCGTCGTGGTGTCCGGCGCCAGCACGTTGATCTGCGTCGGGCTGACATAGTAAACCGACGCCGGCTGATTGTTAATGCGCACGCTCACGCCATCCAGGGTCTCCGGCAGCTTGTTCGGCGTCGTAAAGTCCGACGGTTGCCACGTCCGCGTCGTCGTCGCCAGCGCACTGCCGGAAATCGTAACCCACGCGCCCGACGCCGCCCCCCGCCGGAACGTCGCCCCGCTCGTGACGCCGCCCACCGCGAACAACGTTGGCCGGGTGGCTGTCGAAATGTCCGTCGGCGTATAGTCCACGTAGATATCCCAATTCACCGCCAGCGCCCCCACGGCCGATCCGGCGATCGCCGTCCACGGCCGGATCAGTGTCGCCCGCTGCGCCGCGTTCGTCACCCCGTTCAACACCCCATCGTTGCCCGTCTCGCCCTCCACAAATAACTGGGTCGTCAACGTGCGCCCCCCCGGCAGCGTCACCTTCGCATGCACGTGGCGCACCCGCCCGGGGTACAGGCCGGGCTTGATCGTGCGGAACAGATACTGCCCGTCACTCGCCGTTTCAAACGTTCCATACCCCTGGAAGTTCCCGTCCCGCCGCCCGTTCAACGCGCCGTTGGAGTGAATGTAGGAGCCCAAATTGTCGGCCTGCCAGATCTCCATCACCGCGTTCCGCACCGGAGCCCCCGTGCGGTCCAAAATGCGTCCCGTCAGCCATGCCGGTGTGCCCACGCCCGGCGTGATCCCGTTGTTGATCACCAGCAAATCGTTGTCCCGGTCCAGCGGCAGCCGGTCCGGATAGTACGGCCCCTCGGTCACGCCCGGCGTCAACGTCAGCGCCTGCGCGTACAGCCCCTTCTCCGTGAAGAACAGCCCGCCCGCCCCCAGTGCGGCCGCGAAGAACTTCCGGCGATCCATCGTCATTTTTCCAGTTTGAATGTGCATTGAAATCCCCTTGTGAATACTGCGTACAAGGGCTTTGACACGAAAAGGCCGGTACGGGTTGCGCACCGGCCTTTACCTTTAACTGGCTTTACCGTGGTTTAACACGGCCTTAACAATCCCCGCCTACATCGTCGCCGCGGCGTTCTGCTCGCCGCTCGGGGCAACCGCGCCACCGCCTTCGTTGAACGAATAGCCGAACCCGCGCACGCTCCGCACATAGGTCGGGTTGGCGGCATCCGGCTCCACCTTCTGGCGTAGCCGCAGAATGTACACGTCCACAGTCCGGTCGGTCACCGCGCGGTCGTGACCCCACACTGCGTTCAACAACTGCTCCCGGCTGAACACCACGCCCGGCCGAGTCATCAGAAATTCCAACAAACGGAACTCGGTCGCCGTCAGCGTCAACTCCGCGCCATTCAGCAGCACGCGGCACGCCGTCCGGTCCAGTTCCAGCCCGCCGGCCTTCAACGTCCGCACTGCCGACGTCTGCCCGCGGAACTGAGTCTTGATCCGCGCAATCAATTCCCGCACGAAGAAGGGCTTGACGATATAGTCATTGGCGCCCAACTCCAGTCCCACAATCCGGTCGGTCTCCGTCGCCCGCGCCGTCAGAAAAATTACCGGCAGCGCCGCCAGTTCCGGATGGCTGCGGATCGACTTGCAGATCTCCAACCCATCGGAATCCGGCAGCATGATGTCCAGGATGATCAGGTCCGGCCGCTCGCGCCGGCACAACTCCACCGCGCCCTTTCCCGTCTGCGATCCCGCGAACACATAGCCCTCTTTTTCCAGGTTGTATTTCAACAACGCGAAAAGATCAGCATCGTCTTCGATCAGCAATATTTTCTTCATAAACGTCCCTGACCCTCACGCTACCGCGACTCAGTTACAAAGACATTACGGCGCTGTTAACTGTGTGCGAATATCGCTGTCTTCGCTCATTCCCAAGTCTTCCACCGGCAGGGTGAAAATGAACTTCGACCCTTTTCCCAGCGCCGACTCCACTCGCACGTCGCCGCCCTGCGCCCGCACCAGGTGCTTGACGATCGACAATCCCAGTCCCGTACCGCCCAACTCCCTCGAACGCGCCTTGTCCACCCGGTAAAACCGTTCAAACAGCCGTGGCAGCTCATCCGCCGGGATCCCAATCCCCGTGTCCTGCACGAACACTTCAATCATCCCCAGCCCGGTCAACTCCCGCGCGCCCACCGTGATCTCGCCCCCATCCGGCGTATACTTCAACGCGTTGTCCACCAGGTTCGTTACCACTTGGTTCACAGCCTCGGAATCGCAGAACGACTCCGTATTCCCGCCCGCCCGCACCAGCGTCAGCGTGATATTCTTCCTCACCGCCAACGGCGTCATCGAATCCACCGTGTTCTCCAGCAGGCGCGTCACATCGTAGCTCGCAAACGAGAACTTCTGCTGCTTCAATTCCACTCGCGACAGCGTCAGCAGGTCGGCCGTCAAATTCGCCAGCCGCTCTGCGTTCTGCCGGATGATCTGCAGGAAGCGCATGTTGTGATTCGGGTCGTCCATCGCCCCGTCCAACAGCGTTTCCGTATACCCCTGGATCGATGCCAGCGGCGTCCGCAGCTCGTGGGAAACGTTGATGACGAAATCCTTCCGGACCCGCTCCACCTTCTCCAACTCCGCGTGCTCCCGCTCCAACTCCTGGAACATCCCTTCCAGTTTCTCGCCCGTCTCGTTCAGCTTGCGTTCCAGCAAACCCAACTCATCGGTCCCCGTTCGCTCCAACCGCGCCTGGAAATTCCCGCGCGCCAACTGCGCCGCGTAATCGATGATCGATCCCAGCCGCCGCGCGATGATCCGCGCAAACCACAGCGCCAGCAAAATCGCCGGGACGAACGCAATCGCCGTCGATACCAGCATCCGCCGCCGGATCACGTCCACCTGCCCCTGAATCTCCGCCAGCGGCACCGCCAATCGCAGCGCGCCTTCACTCACCGGCACCGCGACGTACAGGAAATCCACGCCCATCGTCGTGCTTTTCCGCCGTGCCGAACCCGTCTGCCCCGCCAGCGCCGCTTCAATCTCCGGCCGTCCCCGGTGGTTTTCCATCTGATTGGTGCTGGCATCGGAATCCGATAGCACTTGCCCGTCCCGCGCAATCAACGTCACCCGGCCCCGCGTCTTCCCGGCAAACGCTCGCACCGTCGCCGCGTCGCGCAGTTGCAGCCCTTGGCCCAATCCCATCGCCAGCATCGCGCCTTTGTCGATCAACTCCCGCTCCAGCGTCTCCTGGTAAGTGTTTTCCACCACCCGCATCGCCAGAAAGTCCACCGCAGCCAGGGCTACGATCAAGAGGCACAACACAGCCCCGATGAGTTTGAAGAATATTTTTCCCGTCATGCCGGAACGCTTATATCCCATTGTAGGCCCACTACACCGATAGCAGCGGGCCGTGACGGCGGCGTTACGAAGTCAAAAACATTTCGTTAGTAAGTTGTTTTTGCCGTTATCGCGCCATCTCCACCACGACATACGCCGGCACGCGCGGCAGCGAAAACTCCGTCGCCTCCGCCTCCACCACCACATCGGTCGCCTTCACGTCTTCGCCGAACCCGCGCGCCGTTATCTTCGGCCACTGCCCCAGCACGCGCACGCGCACCCCTTCCACCACGCGGTTGCCGTAGTTCAACAGCGCCACCCGCCGCGTCCCCCCGTCACCGGAAAGCCGCGCCACAACAACCTCGCTCCCGTACAGCCGCAGCAGCCGTTTCCCATCGGAAACCTTCTGCCGCACCTCATAGGCAAACGCCGACGGGTCCCCGCCCTTCGGCTTCACATTCACGTCCAGCTTCGGATCCGCCGCCGTCACCACGCGGAACATCAGGTTCCGCCGCAGCAGCAGTTTCATGTCCTCGGTCGCCGCCGGCGTCCCGTCATCGATGAACCCAATGTTCGCCAGCACCGGCAGCGGATTCGAGGGCAGGGAAGCCAGAAACTTCCGCATCTCCCCCAACGCCTTCCAATCCTTCGGCCCCGCCGTCACCAGCACGTCCACGCCAAACGCGTGTGCCTCCGCCGCCGCCAGCGCCGCCTTCCCATCCGCGGCAGCAATCAGCGCTGGCCCCTTCACGCCCCGCGCAAACCGCGCGCCATTCGTGTCTACCCAAGGCGCGCTCGATGCCCGCGCCTCGTTCATTCGGTACCGCACGCCCGGCGCCGGCAACTTCACGGCCTTGTCCGGATCCACCACTGTCGCGCACTGCCCCTTCCACGCCTCCGCCCGCGCCGCCGGAATGCTCACGCAATCGAACCCGGCTTCCCGAATCCCCGGCGCCGGATCGGCGTCCACGAACAGCCCCGGCAGCGCCGCCGCAATCAGCAGCAACGCGCTCACAGGCTGATCTCCTTCAACTTGATCTTGGCGATGTCGAACACGCCCAGCCCCAACCCACCGGCGAACTCAATGTGCCCCGGCTCCCGCACGAAATTGTTCGTGTTCGGATCCTTCCGGAAATCGGCCTTTTTCACGTAGTCCATCGACCGGTTGAAAACGCTGATCGCCCCTTCGGCCTTCCGCTTGTCTTCAATCACATCGGTCAACAGCCGGTCCATCGCCACCGGGTCGGTACCGAACATCATCCGCGCCGGGTAGAACTTGAACTTATCGGCATGCAGGAACGGCCCGCCATGCCAGACGGCCTTCAACCCGTCCATGATCTGCAACACCGTGCGCGAACGCAGCGGCTCCACGTTCGCCAGCGTCCCGATGAACGAGAACGTATTGGTCTTCTCAAACCGGTGCGACCGCGCCACGTTGTGGAAGCTGCCGTAGGCGATATTCTTCAAACAACCCGTCACGCCCGCCGCCCCGTGGTCTTTCATGTTTGGCACGTTGATGATCTTGGTGAACCGCTCGGCAATCGGCCGCACCAGGTTCGACCGCGTGTCGTCTTCCCCAAAGAAATCCACTTCCACATACGTCCGCGGATCGTAGCCGTTAATGGCGTCGCGCGTTGAACTCGCCGCCCAAACATTCACGCCCTCCGGCAGATACTTCGGATACTTCGCCGAATCCACCTGGTCCTGAAACCGCTCGTAACAGGTGATATTCTTCGCCGGCACGCCCGTCGCAATCAGCTGCTTCGCAATCTCGGCCACCACCACCGGATGCGAACAGATCTTCGGCGCCCCACTGCAATTCAGCTTGATGCCCACGACATCTTTCGGGTCGATGAACCGCCGCCACGCCGCCCGGTAGTCTTTCTCCCCGGTCAACGCCAGCATGCCCTGCTTCATCATCTCGGCCACCACCACCGGGTCCACCGTGTCCGTCGCCGGGTCAATCGATTTCGCCGCGTGGACGTTCACCACTTGGCCCGGATACGGCCCCGGCATGCCCGGCATCGCCGCCGCTTTGTAGCTCGATTGCACCCGGTACTGCGGCAATCCATCCATCTTGGGCGCGGCCAGCGCCACCCCAGCCACCGAAGGCAGCGTCAAAAAATCGCGGCGTTGCATATGATTAATTCTATCGAAAGGAATTCATGAACAACCGCCGAACCTTGTTTACATCCATCGCCGCCGTCGCCGCCGCCGCCGGCCTCGCCCAGGGCCAGACCACCGG
>CAMATG010000092.1 GCA_945860645.1 Candidatus Sulfopaludibacter sp. SbA3
GATAAGGGGGACGGGCGGCGGGCGTTTGCGATCAGCGAACGGGCGCGGGCGCGGGCGATGGTGGAGGCATTGGGGGACGCGGGGATTAAGGGCGCGGAGGCGGCGGCAACATTGACGGTGGAAGAGGTGCAGCAGCGGGTATTGGACGCGGACACGACGCTGGTGGAGTATGCGTTGGGGGAGAAGGCGAGCCACCTGTTCGTGGTGACGCGGGCGGGGGTGACGCACCGGACGTTGCCGGGGCGGGCGGTGCTGGAGGCGACGGCGCGGCGGGCGTACGAGGCCTACCGGCAGCCGGAGGGGAAGCCGGACGGGGCGGCGCTGGCGCGGCTCTTGTTGCCGGGTGTGCGGGCGAAGCGGTTGCTGATTGTGGCCGACGGGGCGTTGCAGTACCTGCCGTTTGTGGCGTTCGCGCCGGCGGAGACGGTGGTGCTGGCGCCATCGGCCTCGGCGGTGGCGGCGCTGCGGGCGTTGCCGGTGGCCGGGGGGAAGGGCATTGCGGTGTTTGCGGACCCGGTGGCACCGCAGCTGGCGCGGCTGGCGTTTGCTCGGATGGAGGGGGAGGGAATTGTTGGCTTGGCGCCGAAGGGGCAGGTGAGCCTGGCGGTGGGGGCGGCTGCGACGCGCGCGGCGGTGCTGGGAGCGCGGGCGGGGATACTGCATTTCGCGGCGCACAGTTTATTGGACACGGCGCGGCCGGAGCGGACGGAGCTGGTGCTTAGCGGGGGGAGCTTGCGGTTGCGAGACATCTACAACATGCGGGTGCCGGCGCGGCTGGTGGTTTTGAGCGCGTGCCAGACGGCGTTGGGGAAGGAGATGAAGCGGGAGGGGCTATTGGGATTGGCGCGGGCGTTCCAGCAGGCGGGTGTGCCGCGGGTGGTGGCGAGTTTGTGGAAGGTGGATGATCGGGCGACGGCCGAGCTGATGAAGGAGTTTTATGTGGGAATGCTGCGGGACGGGCGGCCGGCGGCGGAGGCGTTGCGGGAGGCGCAGCGGCGGTTGGCGGCGAAAGCCCGGTGGCAGCATCCGTACTTCTGGGCGGGGTTTGTGTTGCAGGGGGAATGGCGATAGACCGCTCCAGTTTTGATGGGCTTTTGGCGGCGCTGGATCCGGACCGGACGGCGGCGGGGGAGCGGTATGAGCGGTTGCGGCGGCGGTTGCTGATGTTCTTCGCTGCGCGGCGGGTGCCGATGGGGGAGGTGTGCGCGGACGAGACCTTGGATCGTGCGGCGCGGCGGCTGGCGGAGGGGGTGGCGGTGGAGCCGACGGTTGAGAGTTATGTGTTGGGGATTGCGCGGAACGTGGCGCGGGAAGAGTGGAAGAAGCCGCGGGCGGCGGAGGTGGATTGGAACCGGGTGCCGGCTGTTGATCGGGCGGCGGATGAGCGTGGGGATTGTTTGGAGCGGTGTCTGGCGGAGCTAGCGCCCCAGGCGCGGGGGTGGATTGGACGGTTTTATGAGGGGCGGGGCGCGGACAGAATCCGGCGGCGGCAGGGGCTGGCGGAGGAGTTGGGGATTGATACGAATGCGCTGCGGGTGAGGATGCACCGGATCCGGGCGAAGTTGGAGGAGTGTTTACGGGGGTGTTTGGGTAATGAATCGGGGCGGGGAGGCATATCTTAACGTGACGGACGATTTGCGGATTCGAGCGTATTTGCTGGGGCAGTTGGGCGAGGCCGAACGGGATTCCCTGGAGGCGCACCTGTTGGGGGACGTGGCGTTCGGAGAGCTGGCTGAGGCGGTGGAGGCGGAACTGATGGACTCGTATGTAGCGGGGGAGTTGCGGGGATTTGAGAAGGTGCAGTGGGAATCGTACATGGCGGCGCATCCGGCGGCGCGGTCGCGACTGGCGCTGGCGCGGGGATTGGACCGGCGCTTTGGCGGTGGGAGGCGGCGTTCGTGGTGGTGGATGGGAGGGCTGGCCGCGGCGGCGGTGGTGATGGTTTGTTTTTGGGTGATGCAACGACCGGAGCGTGGGCCGGTGGTGGTGCCGGAGCCGGCGGTGATGGCTGTGGTGCTAACGCCGGGTGGCGTGCGGGGGGAGGCGGGGCCGCAGATGGTGCGCATCGGGCCATATGTGGAGGCGGTGCGGTTTACCTGGAAAGGTGTGGCTGGAGCGGCAACGGTTTCGATTCGGAACGTGGATAGCGGGGCGGTGGTATGGACGGGGGAGGCGAGTGCACCGGTGCTGTCGGTCCGATTGAATACCGGCGATCACGTAGCGACGGTCCGGGATCGGGCCGGCGTAGAGATCGCCGATTTCGTTTTCATGGTGAGCAATCCATGATGCGGGCTAACGGCGGCGGGTGCGGTTGAGGGCGATGGCGCCGAGGCCGAGGGCGACGGTCCAGTATGCCGACGGTTCGGGGACGCCGGTGTTGGGAGTGGTTTCCACCGCTGCAAAGGTGAAGCCCTGCAGCGATTGGAGCAGCGCCGTGCCGCCGGTGACGCGAGAGGTGGCGGCGTATTCGAGCGTGCCAACGCCTGCTGTAAGCGGGTTCGGCAAGACGATGGCGTTGTTGAAGCCGGCGTCGAGCACATCCTCGACAATGCGGAGGCCGCTGCCGAGCGAGATGAGGAGATTGTTGACGTTGGTGTTTTCCCCGGGGAAACCGTCGTTGTCACCCATGAGGAAGAGTGTGCCTCCGCCGGAGAGGTAGCCGCTGAGGGCGGCGGCTTCGGGGGCGGTGAAGGCGAGGTTGGGCGCGAGGGCTACGACGAGATTGACCCCGGCGAGGCCGGCGGCGGTGATGGGGCTGGCAGTCTTGGTGGAAACGACGCCGGGGAGCGTGTTGTAGAAGGTGTTGATGGTGTCGTCCAACGGGCCGAGACAGCAGAGGGACGGCGTGGTGTCGAGTACGAACACCGATGTTCCGGCGCCGAGAACGTTGGCGAAAAGGCGGGCGTTGCCGGGTTTGCCGGCAAGATTGTCAGAGATATTGGAGTCGCCGGAAACTATGATGGTTCCCGCATTCGCCTGCAGGGCGAACATACAAACGACTCCGATCCAGAGGGAACTGGTAGAGACACGCATACATTCACATCCTTGTGAGGTGATAACGCAGGAGGGATCCTTCTCCTGCTATCGGAATAGTGTGCGTGTGTCGGTAAGCGTTTCTACTTAGTTCAGGCGGCCGGTACGTTCCAGCCAGTTACGGAGCATGAGGGCGAAATCGGCGACGTGGATATCGCCTTCGAGTTGTTCGATGGTGTAGCGCATTTTGCGACGCCAGTTGGGGTACTCCCAGGTAGAGCCGGGGAGATTCTGCTGTTCAGTTTCCTTGGTGAGGTCCTCTTGGTTGAGCACGAAGAGGCGGGAGTTGGCGGAGGCGAGGAAGCCGATGACGGCGTTGTGAAGTTCTCCGGTGAGTTCGGTGGAGATGGCGGCGTCGCGCGGGTAACCGTCGGGGAGGAGATGGAGATCGTGGAGGACTTCGATGAGCTTGTGTTTATCCTCGAGGCGGGCCCGCATCTGGTCGCGGAAGGAGTCTTCGTTGGGGAGCAGACCGGCGGCTTTGCGGGACTCGATATCGCGGCCGAGCCAGTAGCCGGCGAGGGTGGGGAGATCGTGGGTGGTGGAGCTGACGACGGCGTTGACGGGGTATTCGTCGGGCCGTTTGAACTTGCCCTCCTCCTTCTTTTCGAAGTAGAGGAGGCGATAGGAGAGGACGCCGAATTCGGCGAGTCCTTGGCGCACGTAGTCCTCGACGGTGCCGAGATCTTCGCCGATCACCATGACCTGATTGCGGTGACTTTCGAGGGCGACGATGCGAAGAAGGTCGCGCCAGGGTTCGCGGACGTAGGTGCCCTGGGTGGCGTCTTTGCCTTCCGGGATCCAGTAGAGGCGGAAGAAGCGCATGACGTGATCGATGCGCAGGGCGCCGCCGTGCCGGGAGTTGTTGCGGATGGCGGCGGCGAAGAGGCGGAAGCCGTCGGCGCGGTGGCGATCGGCGGCGGGGGGAGGGAAGGACCAGTCCTGTCCCTTGGGAGAGAAGTCGTCGGGCGGGGCGCCGACGCGGCAGCCGTTGGCGAAGTAGGGGCGGTGGGCCCAGAGGTCGGAGCCGCAGCGATCGGTGGCGAGGGCGAGATCGTGATAGAGCCCGATAGGCATGCCGCCGGCAGTGGCGTGTTTCTGGGCTTCGGCCGTTTGTTGGTCAACCAGCCAGTAGACGAACTGCCAGAATTCGACGCGGCTCCAATTCGTGGCGGCGAATTGGGCGACGGCGGCGGAATCCGGGTCCTGGAATTCGGCGGGCCAGTCGGGCCAGATCCAGAGGTTCTTGTCGCGGCGGTGGAGGTATTCGTCGAGTGCACTGTAGACGGCGAAACGTTCGAGGAGCCGGCCCTCTTTGCGGCGGAAGGTGTCGAATTCGGTGCGGCGGGCGGGACCGCCACGGAGGAACTGGCGGTAGAGGACTTGGAGGAAGACTCGTTTGAGGCGGGCAACGCCTTCGTAGTTGACGAACTCTTCGGCGCGGAGGGCTTCGATGCGGTCCTGGGCGCGGGGGCGGAGGGATTGGGCGAGGGGGGAATCGGCGTATTCGGGGACGGACTCGATGTCGAGGTAGATGAAGTTGCGGTAGAAGGTGGATGCGGGGAGGTAGGGGCTGGTGTTGTAGGGGGAGCGATTGGCTAGGGCGTGGAGCGGGTTAAGGGCGACGAAGGCGGCGCCGGCGTGGCGGGAGGCCCAGGTGGAGAATTTGTGGAGGTCGGCGAAGTCGCCGCAGCCCCAGTTGCGGGAGGAGCGGAGGCCATAAAGGCTGATGGCGATGCCGGCGAGGCGCTGATCGGGTTGGATCGTGGGTGGCTGGTAGACGCGGTCGGGGCAGTGGATGAGTTGGCAGATGGCGGTGGTTTGGTTGGCTGTGAGTGAGGCCTGGTGGTAGCCGTGGGGGAGGTTGGCGGGGAGGGGGAGTGCGGCCCGGGTCCAGCGGGCGTCGTTGATTTCGATGGTTTCGATGGGGTTCAGGTTGGGGAGGTGGGCGGTGGTGTTTAGGGTATCGCCGGCTTCGGTTGTGATGGTGAGGGCGGCGAGTCCGGTGGCGCCTTCCGGGAAGGCGACGGGGAGGAAGGGTTCGTTGGAGGAGGAGACGACGCAGGAGGGCAGGAGGGCGAGGCGTTCGCGTTGGAGCCAGGCTAGGAGGGAGTTGTCGACGGATTCCAGGGAGGTGCTGTCGACGCCGATGGAGGTGAGTACGGATTGTTTGATGTCGTCGTCGGGCTGGTGTTCGCGGCCCCAGATGTCCCAGTAGACGTCCTGGACACCGTGTGCGGCGGCGGCGCGCCGGAGGGCGGTGGGGAGGTCCGGGCTGGGAAACTCGTAGCGCGTGACGACGGGTTCGTTGGACATGTAAGGTACCAGTGTCCTCAACGGGTGGAGGGAAGGGCAACTGGGGCGCGCTTTTGGGTGGCGGCACGTGGCATACTGATATAGAAATCCATGGAACAACGCGTTCTTCCCGCAGCCCCCGAAGAGTTGTTTGATCGTGTCGACGACACGCTTTTGGACGATCTGTCGGAAAGCGTCGTGCTTACGACGATCGACAAGGCGATTAACTGGGGTCGTAAGAACTCCATTTGGCCGATGACGTTTGGATTGGCCTGCTGCGCCATCGAAATGATGGCGATGAGCGCGTCGCGGTTCGACATTTCGCGTTTCGGCGCGGAAGTGTTCCGTGGCACGCCGCGGCAGTCGGATCTGATGATTATCGCCGGGCGCGTTTCGAACAAGATGGCGCCGGTGATCCGCCAGCTGTATCAACAGATGCCGGAGCCGAAATGGGTGATCTCGATGGGCGCCTGCGCGACGTCGACGGGCGTTTTCAGCAATTATGCGCTGGTGCCGGTGAATCAGGTGATTCCGGTGGACGTGTACGTGCCGGGTTGCCCGCCGCGGCCGGAGCAGTTGATCTATGGGATTATGCTGCTGCAGCAGAAGATCGAAAAGGAACGTGGGACTACCCTGAAGGTGTTGAACCTCGCCTAAGCGAATGGCTTAGTACGATTTTCCTCAAGCTTTATCGGATCTTTCCGATATGACATACCAGAACCCCTATTACGGAGGCGGTCGGTATGGATACCAAAACAATCGAAAAGACAGCGCTACCGGCGCCGTTGCCTGATACGAAGCTCGATCAGCAACAGGCGACGGAGCGGCGCGAACTCGTCAAAGCGATTAAAGCGATTAACGCTACGGAGTTTTTTGGAGAAAACTACGAACTGACTTTTGTGCTGGATCGGGAGACGCACCGTCCCCTGATGCGCATCATTGACCGTCAGACGAGGGAGGTAATCCGGCAATTACCGCCGGAGTACACCCTGCGTCTGGCGGAAGAGATGCGGGCGCGATAACGGCCCCAATCATTCTCTCAAGCTCCTACTTGTTTCTCCGAAGAGTCTAGTAAGTGGCAACGAAAGCAGAGTGAATGTCGATCCAAGCCTATAAAAATCAACAAGATTGGGATATTCTCGGCGCGAGCCCGCTGGAGCTCGTCCGGGCGCTGTACCGGGGTGCCATTCAGGCCATCCGGCAGGCGCGAACCTGCCTGGCGAACGGGCAGATTCGAGAACGTTCCGCGGCGATTACCAAGGCGTGTGCGATTGTGCAGGAATTGGCGATCAGCTTGGACAAGGAGGTAGGCGGGGATGTGGCTGCCAGTTTGGCAGAACTCTACGTCTATATTCACAAGCGTCTGGGGGATGCCAATATCGAGCAAAGCGATGTGCCGCTGGCGGAGGCTGAGAAGCTGTTGAACACGCTGCTGGAGGCGTGGAGCCAGCTAGAAGAAACGCAGGAAGAAGAGCACCATGGAGAGTCGCTGGCACTTAGCGCTTAAGGAGCGCGGCGGCGGCTTTCTTCTCATCTTTGGCGAGTCCGGCCTCGATCGTCTTGCCGAGCCCTAATCCTCCGCCTTCGGCGATGACGCGCGAGAGATGTTCGCGGCCGAAGTCGATCATCGTTTGGGCCCCGGAGTCCATTTCACCGCCCAAACCCATTGAGTCGGGCGGGAAGGCGGAGCTCATTAGCTGGCCGATGAGCATTGCCTCAAACTCCCGGGCGGCGGCTTTGGTGTCCTTGACCTTGCCGACTTCGCCGATATCGGTACGGTGGGCGGATTTTTGGAGTGATGTAAGTTCCATGGGGTGCCTAGATAACCTGGATTTCGGCGTCGAGTGCGCCGGCGCCTTGCAGCGATTGCAGGATGGCGATCACCTCGCGGGGAGTGGCACCGATTTTCTGGAGTCCGCGAATAAGCTCGTCCACAGTGGCTCCTTCTTTCAGTTGGACGAGTTTAGCAACGTCTTCCTTTGAGCCGACGCCAACGTTTGGGGTGACGGTCGTCGCTCCCGTGGAAAGCGGAGTGGGCTGGGAGACGTCGAGCTGCGTCTGGACTTCAACAGACAAGCTGCCGTGGAGGATGGAGACCGGCGAGATTCGAACGTCTTTCCCCATGACGATGGTTCCGGTTCGTTCGTTGATGACGAGCCGCTGCTTTCTGTCGGAGTCGAGGGTGAGGGCTTCGATTGTGGCGATGAATTCAACAGGCCGAGCCTTCCATTCGGCTGGTGTCTCCACTTCGACGACGCCAGCGTTGGAGGCTCTGGCCACCGGCGGCCGGCCGGGGGCGAACTTGTTGTTGATCACGGCGGCCAGCCGCATGGCGGTTGTGAAGTCGGCCCGCTGGAGTTGCCACCGGAGGCGGCCTTCTGTGATTACGGAGGGGGCGGCCTGTTCGACGATTCCGCCGCTCGGGACACGACCGGCCGTGGGGTGGTTGACCGTCTGAGAGTTACCAGCGCGGCCCGCGATGAAACCTGCCGTGAGTACGCCTCCTTGGGCAACTGCGTAGACCTGGCCATCGGCGCCCCGGAGACTGGTCAACAGGAGTTGGCCACCTTGCAGGTTGGACGCATCGCCGATGGTGGCCACGGTAGTGTCGATCTTCGTTCCCGGTTGCGCAAATGGCGGTAGCGTGGCCGTGACCATGACGGCCGCCACGTTCTTGGCCTGCATCGCCGTGGGATTGACTGCGACGCCCATGCGGTTGAGCATGTTTGCGAGACTCTGAGCGGCGAAGACGGTCTGGCGTTTGTCGCCTGTGCCGTTGAGTCCGACAACGAGGCCGTAGCCGACCAACTGGTTATCGCGCACGCCCTCCAGGGCGGCGAGGTCCTTCACTCGGCTGACGGCGCCGAAGGCGCTGATTGCTTGCAGTGCAAGGAGGAATAAGACGCGCGCCAACTGTTGCGACATGTGCGACTCACTTTCAGAAGGGCAGCAGGCCCATTAGGATGCGGTAGAGAATGAATGGCCGCCGGATCGAGTCTCCGACGACGCCCTTGCCGTTGACCTTGATGTCGAGCATGGCGACCCGGTCACTGGCGATCGTGTTACCGGCCTGTAGGTCCTCGGGGCGCACGATGCCCCGCACCTCGACGACCTGTCGCTCCGAGTTAACCGCGATTGATTTCGAACCGCGGAGGAGGAGGTTGCCATTTGGCAGGACGCGTTCAACGATGGATGTTACCGTCGTCGACAGTTGCATCGAACGTGTGGTGGAACCCGTGCCCTTGATTGCCGAATCGGACTTGGCGCCGGCCAGTTGCCCAAGCGGGCCGGTGGCCTTGATCGGGCCAAGGGCGGCCTGTACTCCGGCTGTGACACTGGAGGATCGGCTGGTGTTAGTTGTACCGCTTGCTACAGCGGTGGCCCGATCGCTGACAACGACCGTGACCGTATCGCCAGGGAACATGGCCCGAAAATCTCGGCCGAGATCGGTCATGCGTCCGCCCGGGGTGAAGAGCGATCCAGGACTGCCGCCGGATGTGAATCGCGCTGTTTCTGTCGCGACTGTAAGGAGATAGCGGTCCAATGCCGAACAGTGCTTTGATTCGGGAGATTCTGCGGTACAGGGTTCCACTTTCCCCTTCGGCCAGGCGGCAGCACCAGAATGGAGCGGCCAGAGGATCATCGCGATCCAGCAGAGATTGCCTTTCATTCCACCCTCGCTTTCTGGGCACCGGTTACTCGTCCGGTCAATCGCGATCCATTCCAGCCACTACGGAGTTGCACGGTCTCACCGACTTCTCCATCCTGTTCGGCAACCGCGGGGACGCGAATGCGCGTCGCGCCGGAGGCGGCCTCCAACTCGACGGACTGCCCGCGATGAATCGCCGGCGGGCGGCGGAGGTCCTCTTTGACCAGTTCGGCACCGGCGGCGATCGCTCGCTTGGCGACGAGCCCGTCCGGGTTCGGAAGTTCTTTATCTCCGGTACACGGGCCTGGTGCCCAGATCTCGTCCTGTTTGTAATCCTCCGCCGTCAGGATCGCGCCGGCGACTACGGCGTGTTGGAGGATCGTGGCTCGCCGTCGCGCTTGCAACTCGACGCGAACCCAAACGGGAATGGAACTCTTGTCCGGGAGCATTAGTGCCCCTCGCCACAATTGAACCGATCCGCGGCTGGCGACAATGCCGGAACGGTTGAAGAGAACTTCCCCAGTGGGGAAGCGATGCTGCGGAGCCTCAAGAACCTTCGCGCGCCACGGCGTGGTGGCGCACAATGACGTCATGGCGGCGTCTACCGCGGCCTGCCAGGCTTCGGGCGGGATGACGTCCCGCTTTCTTTGCACGCAAAGCCGGTCGGGGAGTTCTACTTGCAAACCGGGGAGCAGTGCCGCAAGCTGTGCTTTGTAGAAGACGCGCACCATCGTTCCAGCCGGAGCGGGCGCGAGTTCCTTGTCCGGTGGGAGCGCGGCGAAAGCCGGGGCGAGGATGGCAAGATCGGCAGCGCGGATTTTGGCGCCATCGACGAGCGCGCAGGTATCGGCAGCTCTTGCCAGCAAACCGAGGCTAGCGAGTAATGTTATTGATCTGTTGATACATTTCATCGGCGGCACGAACGACTTTCGAGTTGGCTTCATAAGCGCGCTGGCTTGTGATGAGGTTGATGAACTCTTCCACAACGCTGACGTTGGACTGCTCGACGTAGCCTTGCATGAGGCTGCCGGCGCCCTCCTGTCCGCCGGGGTTGCCGAGTGTCGGCTCACCGGAGGCGTCGGTGGGGAGATATAGGTTGCGGCCGATCATGTTCATGCCGGCTGGATTAACGAAGGTTGCCAGTTGGAGTTGGCCGGCGAGCTGGGCCGCGGCTTGCCCGGATTGAGAAAAGCTTACGGTACCGTCCTGGGCGATGGTGACGGCCTGCGCTTCGGCGGGGATTGTGATTTGCGGCTCGATGGGGTCGCCATCGCCAGTAACGAGAACGCCGTCGCGGTTCAGTTGGAACTGGCCGGCCCGGGTGTAGGCGATTTCACCGGTGGGGCGGCGTACCTGGAAAAAGCCACGTCCCTCAATCACGAGGTCGAGTGGGTTGTTGGTCTGGAGAAAACTGCCCTGGGTAAAAATGATCTCGTTTGAGGAGGTACGGGCGCCCAGTCCGATCTGGAGGCCACTTGGGACTACGGTTTGCGTTCCGGCGGCGGCGCCTGGTTGGACCAGGTTCTGGTAAAGCAGATCCTGAAACTGGGCACGGCGCATCTTGAATCCGACGGTGTTGGCGTTAGCCAGATTGTGAGCGATGTTGTCGACGTTGGTCTGCTGCGCGGACATGCCGCTCCCAGCGCTGAATAGGGCTCGAATCATGTCAATTCTCCTTGGCGGCTCATACTTTGGCTACTTCTTCAACCAGGCGGCGGTTCATCTCATTGCCCAATTGCATTGCTTTCTGAAGCGATTCGAATTGGCGCAAGACGTTCACCATACGAACGGCGCCCTCGGCGGCTCCGGTGTTGGCGGACTCTAGAGTTCCCTGCAACACTCGCGTCGATGGACTGACACGAATCTCTTCGGGCTGGCCGGGCCATCGGAAATAGGTGTGGCCGGCTTTCTGCAGACTCTGTTGGTCGGGAAATTCCGAAAGACGTATTTGTCCTGTCTGCGCACCCGCCTGCCAGATGCTGCCATCCGCGCGAATCTCCAGGGGTTGGGCGGCGTCGACCCGGACGGGTTGTCCATTCGCGCCGAGGATGTCGAGCCCCTCCCCATTGACGAGATTGCCGCGGGCGCTTACCTGAAGTTCACCGTTCTTAGTGAAAAGGGTTTCGTCGCCGCGCTTCACCGAGAGGAAGCCGGGGCCGTTGATGGCCAAATGGGTTGGAACGCCGGTCCTTGTGAGGGGGCCTTGCGTGAAGTCAATCCAATTGCGCTCGACGACGGGCGATACGCCGGCACCGCCTCGGCCCGCGTCCAAGGCGGACGTCGACTCCGCGGCCCAATACGTGGTGTAGCGCTCGCGGTCCGCTTTGAATCCCGAAGTGCTGGCGTTGGCCAAATTGTTCGCAAGAATCTCCAGGCTTTCCATCCTGGCCCGAAGACCGCTCGCTGCTGCAATACCGATGGCGTCCATAGTGCTGCCTCCTTCTATGCACGCGGGGTGCCAATAGGATTTCCCCACTTTTCCTGTGTATTCGGCCTGTACGCCGTTTCAAAACGGCAAAATCTCGACAGCCATTTCCGAAACGGCACATTTTTGCCGCGATAACGGGAACGCGGCCGGTAGATTGACTGCTATTCCCTTTGTTTTCGCCAATTCTGGTTTTGGGCATCGACCTGCATAGTTGACGGCGTGACACCTATTTCCGCTTTCTCCTCGACCCCCGTTCCCGGTCCGCCTCCCTCCGGCCTGGCTGGTATCTCGACTGCCTCGCTGGCGAATGCAACCGAAGCGGCACCCGGTGCGGCGCCTATCGAAGTCGGTGAGGCGTCGGCGCTGAACTGGCTGGTGGCATGGCTCGGGGAACAGAACATTGAAACGGAGTCACCGGCGGCGATGCCGGAGGACGTATCGACGCCTTCGCCCGTGCCGTCAAAGGTCCATTGGCTGAGTCTGCTGCCGACTGTTCCCGCGTTTGAAGCACCAATTTCTCTGGAAACTCAGGATTCCGGCTTGGCGGCGGTGCCCGATGATGCCCCGGTGCAAGTGGATGCGGTCGAGGTGCCCAGCTTGCCGATTATTGCCGCCGAACGTGATGAGACGGAGGAAGCAGTCTCTGTGATCGAGGCCGATCCGAGGCCTGTCCCGGAACCAACGCCGGCGCCTGTCACGCTGCTCCCGACGCCGGTTGTTGCCCCGGTTCCCACTCCTGTTGCGGCTGACTCGCCGGCACCAACTTCCCCCGATGCTCCAAAGATTGTCCGCAGTGATTTCCCGCGCGCTGATGCAGTGCCTGCCCAATCAACTCCAGAACTCACTACGGCCGTGACTGGCGTAAGGCAACGCCCCCCGTTGAAGCCGGACGACAAGGGGGAAGTGTTATGGTCGGCCGAGTTTACGGTTCGGGAGACACAACCTGCTGAAACCGGCCCTCCTGAAACCGGCGGTGCGGAAGCTGCTCCTGTGATCCGGCCACAAGCCGAGCCCGCGCCAAAGTTGTTGCGCCCTGTCGAGCCGGACACTCCGGCTAAGCCGGTAATCGTGGGCGTGCGCGCCCGCCAGCCTGAGGAATCGCCTCGCCAGGAGATGGGGGCAGATGATCGGGAACCGGACGCGGAAACGCCCGAGCAGAAGCGACCGACGATCGATCCACCTCGCGAGCGTACGCCGGAGAGAAACTTCCAGGATTCGAAGCGTGAAGCCTCGTCGACCGGCAGCGAGTACTCCGAGCCCAAGTTGCTGGACGGCGGGCCGCGCGCCTCGACTTTTACCGCGGAATTCGTTAGCAGAGCATCGGCGCCGAGCCGGGTCAGTGAAACGGCTCCGGTGGAGGGCGTGGTGTTGGAGCCGGCCGCTCCAATAAAGCCAGCTCAGATCGCTACGTTGCAAGTGGACGTTCCGGCGCCGGCTGGCAGCGGTGACTTGACTCCGATGCGGCTCGTGGTGTCTCAGCGGGGCGATCAAGTCAACGTTCGGTTGAGGTCGTTCGACTCATCGGT
>CAMATG010000093.1 GCA_945860645.1 Candidatus Sulfopaludibacter sp. SbA3
AGTCCACTTGGTCCACTCGATTGTAAACAGTGGTGGCGACAGTGTCAGTATGTTTCTTGTTTGGTCTCCACTATAGTTCCAGTCTGGGTTTTTGTGTTCTGGTGTTTGTACTTCTATTATTCTATGAAATATTACTTTTTGTTTGTGGAAATAAAATGCAAAGTAATCGTTTACTCTAGATTTGTTATATTTTCCATCAGACCATCTCCACCTGTTGTTGCGTAGAAGTTCGTTATAATATAACACAGAAACATGCTTCTGTTTAGATGTGGATATTGGTGTAAAGGTTATGTTCATTGGTATTGGTATTGTTGTTTACGGGTTCTTCCTTTGACTACATAGTTTCAATTTTATTTATATAAAATGCTTTGTAAGTAGTGCGCGCGTTATCTTCTTCTGGTGCTCGCCCCAACGGCATCGCCTTCCCCAACGTCCAGGTCGATGGCGCCGTCTACACCGCGCTCTCCAACAACGGCGGCTCCCGCGGCGCGACGAACTACAGCACCGCCGGCGCCACGCTCACGAAAATCTCCGGCCGCCACAGCACCCGCTATGGCGTCGAGTACCGCCTCCAACGCGAAACGGCCTTCAATTACGGCTTCGCCGCGCCTCAGCTGCTCTTCGCCGGCACCTTCACCCGCGGCCCGCTCGATAACGCCCCCGCCGCTCCCATTGGCCAGGGCATGGCCTCCATGATGTTCGGCATCCCCAGCGGCGGCACCATCAACAACAACGCCTCCTCCGCCCAGGAAAACAGCTACTGGGGCCTGTTCGTCCAGGACGATTGGCGCGTCACCTCCAAACTCACCATCAACATCGGCCTCCGCTACGAATACGAAAAGCCCACCAGCGAACGCTACAACCGCTCCATCCGCGGCTTCGATTTCGCCACCGCCAACCCAGCCTCCCCCGCTCAGCTCAGAACCACCGGCGGCCTGCTCTTCGCCGGCGTCGGCTCCCAGCCCAGCCAGCTCTGGGACGCCGACAAAAACAACTTCGCCCCCCGCGTCGGCCTGGCCTACTCATTGAACGGCAAAACCGTCATCCGCACCGGCTACGGCGTCTTCTTCGACGTCCTCGGCGTCGATAAGGTGGACGTCAACCAGGGCGGCTTCAACCAGCCCACAAACTTGATCCCGTCCCTCAACAACGGCCAAACCTACGTCGGCACGCTCAGCAATCCCTTCCCCAACGGTATCGACGCCGCCCCTGGCGCTTCCGCCGGCCTCGCCACCTTCGTCGGCCGCGCCGTCAGCTTCTTCAACAGCAAACCGCTCAACCCCTACAACCAGCGCTGGTCGTTCTCCGTCCAGCGCCAATTCCCTTTCGGTGTCGTTCTCGATGCCGCCTACGTAGCCAACCGCGCCGCCAAACTCGCCGTCAACCGCGAACTGAACCCCATCCCGCGCCAGTTTCTTTCCACCTCCGCCACCCGCGACCAGCCCGTCATCGACGCGCTCTCCCGCCAGGTGCCCAATCCCTTCTTCGGCAACGCCGCCTTCGCCGGCACGGGCCTGGCCAACCAAACCCTCGCCGCCTCCCAGCTCCTCCGGCCCTACCCGCAATTCACCAGCATTCTGTCCACTTTCCCCGCCGGGTATTCGTACTACCACTCACTCCAGGTCAACGCCGAAAAACGCATGAGCAAAGGCCTCAGCTTCCAGGCCAGCTGGACCTACGGCAAGTTCATGGAGGCCATCTCCTACCGCAACGACACGGACTCGGTGCTCGAAAAGGTCATCTCCGATCTCGACTTCACCCACCGCTTCGTCCTCAGCTCTATCTACGAGCTCCCGTTCGGAAAGGGCCGCACCTGGTTCAACAAAATGCCCTTCGCCGCCGAGGCGATCCTGGGCGGCTGGCAATTGCAAGGCTGGTTCGAAGGCCAGACCGGCGACGTGCTCGGCTTCGGCAACGCCATCTTCAACGGCGATCTCCGCAACATCGAACTCCCCGTCAGCCAGCGCCGTGCCGAACGCTGGTTCAACACCGACGCCGGCTTCAATCGCAACTCCGCCCAGGTGCTGGCCAATAACATCCAAACGCTCAGCACCCGCTTCAACGGCGTCCGCGCCGATGGCATTAACAACTTCGACATCTCGCTCTTCAAGAACCTGAAGATCAAGGAACGCTACAACGCCCAGTTCCGCCTGCAGAACTTCAACGCGCTGAACCACGTCCAGTTCGGCGGGCCGAACACCACGCCCATCAACGCCGCCTTCGGCTCCATCACCGGCGAAAAAGGCCACGGCCAGCGCCAGATCACCCTCGGCGTGAAGCTGCTCTTCTGACTCCTAGGGTGACTTGGGCCCCCAAAGCTTCAGGCCCGGTGGCACTTATCTGCGAGCACGCACGGTTCGCAGAGGGGGCGGCTTCTGTAACTCTAGCTTTGCCCGTTTCAGTTCGATGCCAACTTCTGCTTTGAGCGCGGGATGTTTGATGTCCCTGTAGGATGCCTGGATGCGCCCGTTCGCATCCTCACGTCCCGTTAGTACAAGCGCACGAAGAGCTCGGAAACGGAGATCCAGATTGCGATCCGCGTCCTTGCCTGAACGCCACTTCCGGTCCGAGGTCTCTTGTCGTAATATTCGCTCGAGCTGGTCTAATGAGACAACGGCCCGCGGGGCCGACCTTCCTGGCGGTTCATTCCCTTTCGATGCCGGAGCATTCAGAGCGCAAAAGAAGGCAAACGCCGTTGGAACCGTAAGTCGCGCCTGCTCTTCAAAGTAAACGGCGTCGCTGGAGAGTGATGCCGTAGTTTCGGTGAACGGTTTCCCGTCCATAAATCGAGCGAGCTCGTCCACAACCGCCATCTCCTCCATCGGTCCAATGTAGGCACCAACGACGCCCAAAGCAAAGATCGCTCCGGGCCACATCGCGGAATGAACTTGGGACCCGAGAATGACACGCAGCTCGCTGAGAGCGTTTGCATAATTCCCGTCAACAGATTCGAGGATCTTGCGCGTCGGTGGCAACCCACCCCTATATTCATTAAGGGTCGACAAAACGCCAGACTGCCCGGCGTCCATCGATATCGCACCAATCATCATTAGCAGAAACAACCGAGCGGAAAAGTGCATTGACGTAAATCTCGTTAGTATAGCATACAGCGCTTTGCAGGAGTGACGATTCCGGAGAAGCCCAGCGATTCCAGCCTAGATAGACCTTAGACAAGGCTAGCATAGATATGTAGACAGGTTTTGTCGCAATCCGGTATAATTCCCTTTCACCACTGGGGTAGTTACGAACAGCAACGTGAAGATAGGTTCGCTCGTATGACCGTTTCCTTGCGACTTTTGTTTCTGGTGTACGTCCTGGCTGCGGGTGGAGTCGCCCGTGGCCAAACCGCCATGTGTCGCGTTCCTGAGCACTATCTAAACGTTGAGATTCATCGCGGCGTCGATCCGCTGCTATTGAACAGCGATGACGTACGTCAGATCGTTGAGGGGGTTAATAATGTCTTCCGGGAGGGCTGTAAAAACGGAGGCCAACTTCAGGCTGGTTTCGCGTGTGGTTCCTCGACAGGTTGCGGCTGCCTCCGAAAGGTGAAAGTCAAGAGCGTTGGTACTGCAGGTTGGAGCATTAAGTCTATTCTCGGAGACGCGAAATGGAAAGACGTGGAAACTCTCGAGAAGGGCGGGAAATACACGACAGAGATGATTCGCGCCCTGTTTGCGTTGGGCAACGCACGAGCCGCCAGGACCGCGAACAGCGCGACGATCTTCGTGGTGCCCCAGATCCTCGCCAGTGGTGACTCTACCAAGCCCAAGTCGGAAGTACCGCTTGGAATTGCGACTATCGGGGGGACATCAACTGTCGGTCATACCGCGATCCTCAGTTTCGCGAACAGCCTTCCGCCGGTTGAGCGGCAATCGACGGCTACGGGAACCAGTGAGGAGATGTCGGAAAAGCGAAACTCGTGGATGGCGGCTCAGGTATCATTGTGGGCACACGAAATCGGACACTTGCTCGGACTCCGGGATCAACTAATCCGTTACAAGTGCCAGGACAGCACCATCATTGAATCGGACATTCTTGTCTCCAGCGCCCTCATGGGCGGGCGTTTCCATGCCGATGCTCGTAACATTTTGGTTCCCGAGTGCGACATAATGAAAGGGCGCGACGGTTGTAAGTATGCCGAGTTCCTGCAGGCTTTGACCAAAACCCGCGAGGCGACGCTACCACAAGGTTGTATAGTCGTTCGTTAAGGTCATGCGGCGCACGCCAAATTTCGACCCGAAACCGCTGACACTCCTGTTTGCAATGGTTTTGAGTGCGGGCACGGCACTAGGCGTCGAGGCCGGTTGCACTGGTCCGCCTCTACTACTGGCGAGCCTTCCAGCCGGAAACGAATGCCGTGTGGCACGTGCGTTCCTTGCGGTCCAGGAATCAGGGAGCCGCGCCGCCATAGAGAGGCATGCGCGGGAGTTTGAAGGCCGGTTTCCACATTCGCGGTTCTTATACTGGGTTTACGATGTGTGGGCGCGCACGGCAAAAGGGGACTTCATTCAGTTGAACCTTGCACGGAAGTCGCTCCACCTGCGGCCGGAGAATCCGGCACTCCACGTCTTTGTGGCGGACACGTGCCGACGGCAGCGGATCATGCGTTGTGAACTGGAGTCGTTGGCCGCGGCGCTAGTCCACAGCGAAAACCTGGCCGCGCCCGAATCCGTTCTCGGTCGTGATTGGATGCATGCTGCCGACCAGCCTCTGCTCGCCGGCAGATTGGCTAGACTGCTCTATCTCGGACATCCACGTCGTCCTTGGAACAGATCCGTTTTTGTTACCGTCGCCGCCCGAGTCATTCGCTCCTTGATAGACAGACTGGAAGTGGATACGAGTGAAACTGTCGCCGCCTATGTCACCGGAGCGCAGGGAGCGCCGCGAGAAGTGCTGGCGCCGCTGCTCGTAGCTCTCAGACGGGTCGATCAAGATACCCAGACCGACGCGAGAAGGACCCTGGCGGGACGGAGTGCATTGGAATGGCGCTCGGCGACGGCGGCTGCGGAAAAGCTCGAGCTCGAAGCGTCGGCCAATCTAGGTCCGGTCAGAGACCGTCGCCCCGCGCTCTACGCCGGCAGCGCAAGTTGCGCAGAGAGCGGTTGCCATCCGGATACGGCGAAGCGTTGGCAGGCCAACGCGATGTATTCGGTGTTGGAGACATACGCAACCGCCTTGAAGCAAAACTGGATTGCGCCCGGGTTGGAGCATCGCCAGCTTCGAATTGCCAGATTTCCCGTAGCAAGGGCTCGCCGCACCGATGTGGGCCTATTTGTGGATCTTTGGCAGAACAATGATTGGCGTCCGTTCCCAGTGAGTTACGTCGTAGGGAAACATCGGGAGCAAGCGTTCTTGACGAAGGGCGCCGACGGCGAATTGTATGTTCTCCCTGTGCAGTTCTATGTCAAGACCAAGGCTTGGTTTGTGTACGGTGAACCGACAAACCGCGAGGCGATGACGAGGGTTATGGGTTTTCGGCCAACGGTGGAAGCGATGCGACGAGGGGATGCCCAAGTGTACCGCTTACAGTGCATGCGCTGTCACACATCGGACTTTCGATGGAAAGAGAAGGCATTCGTGAGTTCGTTTGGTGATCCGGGCGTCAACTGCGAAGAATGTCATGGGCCCTCCAAACCACACGCCATCTGGAGAGCGGCCAATAAAGAGAAGAAGGGACGACAGAACGACGATCCTGCGCCTGTTCTGACCAAGACCGCTGGACCTCGTGAGTACGAGTCTTCGTGTATGGCATGCCATAGCCATACGGGTTACTGGTCTCACGACGGCGAGTACGCCAATCGAACCGGCGAGCGGTGGCCCTTCATGCCTGCACCGAAGCGACTCTCGCTCGACCGCTACAGCGCCAAAGCTTTCGGCGAGGATGGTGCGTTGCGGCAGAGTGCGTACTTGGGCGAGTCGATGCGACGCACGAAGTGTTACATCCTCGGGGATGCCAGTTGCGGGAGTTGCCATCTGGTTCATCCTCAAAATCAAAACCCAGCGGTATCGAATCCGATGAAATACGGAGCGCTTACGCGGCGGCTGTGTACGCAATGCCACACGCAACCCCACAAAGTAACGGCCGAAACTATCCGGCCCAAGGGATTGCAGAAAGCGAGCGGACCGACGTGCATTGAGTGCCATATGCCACAGCGCGTACTGGGCCCAGGAAATCGTCTGGTCCGCGACCATGATTTTGACAACATTCCGAAGCCCTAGCCCGAGCGTCCCTATTCGCTCTTTCAGCTGCTTTCCCTATGAAGTTTCTCCAAAGGGAATTCCACCCCTTGGCAGCCCTACCATCGGGGTGGGCCTGTGATTACCGCTATACAACCAGCAAACTCCAGCCGCGGCGCCCCCGAACACCGTCCCCGGGGGCACTCCTACCGGCACCCAAACATCGCAGACCAGCTTCCACGCCGCTCCTGCACGCGGGCCCCTCCGCGGAGGCTTGAACAAGGATGCATTCGACATACCTCACCTACCGCGCTCGCGGCATCGGTGTCGTCGTCAGAAATCCCGTCGTGACCGCCAATCAGCCCCCGCCGAGAACCCGCTGCCCGAGTGTTGTTGGATCTCCCGCCCCGCTCACGACTACTTCCGCGCGAACACCGCCAGCAGGTCGAAAGCGGCGTGCATCAGCATCCCAGGCACCAGCGTACTGCGCCAGCTGGCCACGGTCCCGAAGAAAATGCCCAGGCATGTAACCGTCACCATGATCTTCCACGGCAGCGCGGCGTGGGCCACTCCATATGCAAGGGCCTGCACAACCACCGCCGCGCCGATGCTGCCCGAGAGTTGCCGGACTCGCGTCTGCAGATAGCCCCGGTACACGAACTCCTCGCAGAATGCCGCCGAAAGCGACATCACCGCCCACAGCGCCATCTCCGCCGCCCCGCGCGGGAAGAAGACCAACAGGCTCTGAATTTGAGCCTTGTCCGGCCGCAGGACCAGCCCAAGCGGGGCGCTGCACAATCCCCAGGCGAAGAACATGCCAACGGCCATCAGCCCATACGTGCCAATGCGGCGAGCGGTCAAGAGAAGCGGATCGATGATGGCTCGGACGCTCAGCCCCTGCCCGGGCAGCCCGGCCGCCACGAACGCAAACAGGAGCCACAAACTGGCGATCCCCGCGGTGTAGATTCGGACGCGGCCAATCTCCTCTAACTGCGCCGCGGGCTTGCCAGCGATCAAAAAGTGCCCGATCAGCCCCCACAGCGCCACTAGAGCTACGAATCCCAAAAGGTGCGCGTCCGCCCGGCGGTTCATCTCCCCTTGGACACCGCCGAAGCTCATCTTGTTCCCGGTTCCGCCGCGGAAAATCGCCCCCCACTACTCCTGCCGCAACGCCACCATCGGGTCCACCCGCGCCGCCCGCCGCGCCGGCACAAACGCCGCCGCCAGCGCCACCAAAGCAATCGCCGCCGCACCCGCCGCCAGCGGCCCCAGCGCGTAACTCCCCAACTCCGGCACCAGCGCCACCGCCACCCGCCGGCCCCAGATCGCCAGCGGGATCCCCACCACTAACCCCGCCAGAATCACCGCCATCGCGTCCCGCAGAATCATCCCGATCACCCGCCCGCCCGTCGCCCCCAGCGCCATCCGCACGCCAATCTCGCTCGTCCGCCGCGCCACCATATACGCCAGCAGCCCATACACCCCAATCCCCGCCAACACCGCCCCCAGCACGCCAAAGAACCCCGACAGCATCGCCATCAGCCGCTCCAGCACAATCGACGAATCGATCTGCGCCTCCAGCGTCGTCAGCTTCTCCACCACCACCCCCGGCGCCGCCTCCCCCACCGCCCGGCGCACCGCCTCCCCCACGCTCTCCGGATTCACATCCGTACGCAGAATCAGGTTGTGGACAAGCATCCGCTGGCTCCGGAATGCTGGGAAATAGATCGTCCGCGGCTTCTCCCCCCGAATCTCGAAGTAAGCCGAATCGCCCACCACGCCGATCACCTGATACGTCACCGGATCGCGCGCCATCGTCACTTGCGACATCGTGACGCTTCTGCCGATCGGATCCAGCCCCTTGAAATAGTGCTCCGCCAGCCGTGAACTGATGATCGCCACGTTCGGATTCGTCGCGTCCCCCATCGTGAACTCTCGCCCTCGGAACAGCGGTGTGTCGAGCGTCGCAAAGTACCGCGGCGCCACGTAGCCCACCGAAACCCGTCTCCGGTCCGCCTCCCGCTCGGCGAATCCATCCACCGCGGCAAAGCCCGATGCGCCCGCGCCATGCAACGGCGTCGGTGCGCCCATCGTCGCCGATCTCACGCCCGGAATCGCCTCGGCCCGCCGTAGGATCTCCGCATACGCCGCCGGCAGCCGGTCCCTCGAAAGGACGCTCCGCGAAGGATCCAGATCCGCCAGCAATACGTGGTCCCGCCGGAAGCCCAGATCGGCCTGCTTCAGATCACCCAACTGCGCCAGGAACAGTCCCGCGCTGCTCAACAGCAGCACCGACAGCGCCACCTGCGCCGCCACCAATCCCTTTCCGGCGATTCCCGGTTTCCGGTTCACCCGTAGCGCACCTCAGGCCGGAGCCAATCCAAATAGCAGCCCCGTCACCGCCGCCAGTCCCGCCGCGTACAACAACAGCTGCGCATCCAGCTCCACCGACAATTCCAACTTCTCATGCGGACGTCCGCTGGCCAGCAGCTCCACCAGCGCCTGCGTGCAGCCATACGCCACCACCCCGCCCGCCGCTGTCCCGGCCACTGACAACAGCAGCGACTCCGTCAATACCTGCCTCGCCAACCGCCACCGGCTCGCCCCCAGCGCCAGCCGCATCGCCATCTCCTTGCCCCGTGCCGCGCCCCGCGCCAGCAATAGCCCCGCCATGTTCGCGCACGCCAGCAATAGCAGTACGCCCACCACCGCCATCAACATCGTCAACGGCCTGCCAAAGCGGTCGCGCACCGTCGAAAGCCCCGCCCCGCACGGCTCCAGTTCCACGCGCAGTTGGCGAACCAGCGGGTCGCTGCTCTTCACCGCGCGCTCGGCGATCGTGAACGGATACAGGCTCTCCATCTCCGCCCGCGCCTGCGCCACCGTCGCCCCATCGCGCAATCGCCCAATCAGAACGAATTGCCCGTCCGGATCGGTAGGCGCCCACACATCGGTCGCCGCCTCCACGCGCAGCCCGCGATACCCGCGCGGCGCCACGCCGATGATCGTCAGCGACTTCTTCCCCACCACAACCCGTTTGCCCAACACGCCCGCATCGCCGTTGTACCGGCTGTTCCAAAGCGTCCAACTGATGACTGCCAAACCCTCGTCGCCCGGCCCGATCCCGCGCCCCAGCACCGGTCGCAGCCCCAGCGCGCCAAAGTAGTTGTCAGTGACAAACTCGGCCACGCGAAACTCCGGCTCACCACCCTCGACGCTCACCTTGATGTGGTTATCAATCCCCATTCCGAACAGCGCGCCGAACGACTGGCTGCGCTCCCGGTAGTGCTCGTAACTCCGGCGCGTCCAGTAGCCATTCCCGCGCGGCTCGCCCGGGTACTTCTGCAACAACTCCACCAGCCGCTCCGGCTGCGCCACCGGCAGCGACCGCAGCATGATCGTGTACGTCAGGCTGAAGATGGCCGTGTTCGCCCCAATCCCCAAGGCGAGCGAGGCGATCGCCGCCGCCGAAAATCCCGGACTCCGCCGCAGCCCCCGCAACGCGTACCGCGCGTCGTGCCACGCATCCTCCAGCCAGCCCCATCCCCACATCCGCCGCGTCGTCTCCCGCACCAGTGCCAGATTGCCGAACTCCCGCCGCGCCGCCCGCTCCGCCTCCTTCGGATCTTCCCCGCGCTCGATCCGCTCCTGGATCGCCATCGCCAAATGGAAGCGCAACTCCTCGTCCAACTCCTCGTCCCGCCGTCTCCAGAAGAAGTTCATGATGGCTCCATTAAGCTCGCGATGGCCCCGCTCATCTGCGTCCAGCGGGCGTGCTCGCTCGTCAGATGTTCCGTCCCCGCCGCGGTCAACTCGTAATACTTCGCCCGCTGCTTGTTCTCCGAGCTCTTCCACTCCGACCGGATCCAGCCCTGCTTCTCCATCCGGTGCAGCGCCGGGTATAGCGATCCGGTCTCCACCTGCAACACCTCGCCCGAGCCGCTCCGGATCGCCTGCGCGATTCCATAGCCGTGCTGCGAGCCCCAGCGCAGCGTCTGCAGGACCAGCATGTCCAACGTTCCCTGCAGCAGCTCAATGCGGTTCTTGTATCCGTCCGGTTTGCCCATGGATGTAGACAGTCTACACCCATAGGCCGGGGCTAACGCAAGACTTTTTCGATCTCCGACGCCAGACGCTGTTCGGTGAGCCGCGTCGGCGCGTAGAAACGGACGATGCCCTTCTTATCGATGACCACGAACGTCGGCGTGGCGGAGACGCCGTAGGTGATCATCGCCGGCTCGCTCACCGGCACGCCCGCGATCTTAAGGTCTTTGTACGTCGTGCGCCACTGCTCGTCGATTTTCCTTTGTTCGGCCGCCGCGTCTTTCTCGTAAAACCGCGTCGGCGCGACGAAGGCCACGCCGCGCGGCCCGTACTTGTTGACGATGTTTACAAACGCCGGGGCTTGCGACTTGCAGTCGCCGCACCACTCGGCCCAGAGGAACAGGACCACCGGCTTGCCCTTCAGCTTGGCCAGCGTGCCGTCAAAGTCCGGCGCCGCCCGGCCCACCAGGCCGATCTGGTTCCAACGCTTCTGGATCCGCGAGCGGAACCCGACCGGAGCCGTCGCGTTCTTTTCGAGTTCGGTTTCCAGCAGCCGCAGCGCTTCCTTCTTCTTGCCGCGCGCCGCCAGAATTTGCGCCTCAACTTCGATAGCGGTGGCGTGGCCGTAGGAGGCGGGCTCGGAGACGGCCCGGAGCTTAGCGGCGTGGGTCGCCGCGACGTCCCATTCGCCAAGCAGCGCCGCGCCGCGCGCCACCCATGCGAGTCCCTCTTTGTACTCGGCGTCTTCGCCTTTCTCCAGGCGGTGGGCTTCCAGAATCGATTCGGCGCTGTAGAAATCTCCGGCGGAGAGTTTCAAACGCTCCGCCCGGGCGGGCTGAGCGTGGAGAGAGGCGGTAAAGAGAAGGAACGCAACGAGGCGAAAAGCCATAGGCTCAGGATAAGCGATAGTAGGAGCGGATGGACTATTGCGACTATCTGCCGGCTCCCGCGCTGCGCCAGTTTGTGGCCTGCTACTGGACGCTCTCCGGGCCCGGCGGCGCGCCCGAACGCGTATTGCCCGATGGGCGCGCCGAACTCGTTGTCCATCTCGCCGACCCGTTTGAAAATCAGGCCCGCGCGCTGTTCATCGGGCAACAACGCCAGGCGGTGCTGCTGCGCCCGCTGGGCCGCGTCGAGGTGTTCGGCGTTCGGTTCCACCCCGCCGGCGCGGCGGCGTTCTTCCGGTTTCCCCAATCGGAACTGGCCGGGCGCATCGTTCCGATGGCCGATCTCGGCGCGAAGAACTGGGAGGCGGAGATGCACGACGCTCCCACCACCGCCGTCCGCCGCGTGCGGACCGACGCCTTTCTGCTCCGGCGCCTCCAGCCGCCCGCGCCAACCGCCGGCGGCAGCCGCCGCCAACGGGAGCGGGAGTTCCTGCGCACCGTCGGCCTCCCGCCGCAGACGTGGGCGCGGATCGTCCGTTTCCAACGCGCCCTCGCCCTTCGCCGGGCTGGAATGGCGTGGGCCAGCGTCGCGCTGGAGGCGGGCTACTATGATCAGGCGCACCTGATCGGCGATTGCCGTCGGATCACGGGCCTGGCGCCGCTCGCGCGCGAGACCGCCGAAACCGCGATGGAGCGAATGCTTGTCGCAAATTTCCAAGACGCGCACCCGGTGGCGCCGGTAGGATCGAACGCATGATGAAACTTCTTCCCTTTTTCGCGCTTCTTTGTTCGGCAGCGGACGTCGCCGATCTGCAATTTCTATCCGGCTGCTGGGCCGGCCAGGGCGTGGAGGAGCAGTGGAACACGCCGCACGGCGGACAGATGATGGGCCTGGCGCGCAACACGCGCGGAGCGCGTGTTGTCTTCAGCGAGTTCATGCGGATCCAGACGGCGAAGGATGGCGCGGTTGTCTACACGCCGCGGATCGGCACGAACGCCAAGCCGGTCGATTTCAAAGCGATCAAAGTGTCGGCGACCGAGGTGGTGTTCGAAAATCTGGAACACGACTTTCCGAAACGGATCCTCTATCGCAAGACGGACGGCGGGTTGTTTGCGCGGATCGAGGACGACAAGAAGGGGCAGGACTTCCCTATGCGAGCAGTGCCTTGCTCCGGCGCGCGTCCATGAATTTGATCGCTCCGAAGCAGGCGGCGAACAGCGCGAACAGGATGCCGCCGATATGCCAGACGTGGGCCTTTAGATACGCACCGGCGCCGTCGTGGCCGAGGTGCGCGCCGAGGTAGGCGAGCGCGGCGTAACGGGCCAGCCGGGCCGCGAAGACGGTGCCGGCAAATTGAACGGGTTTGACGCCCAGCGCGCCGGCGCTGATAACGAACAGCTTCATTGGCATCGGGATGGGCGAGACGGCGCTGATGAACACCGTCAGCAGGCCGTAGTGCTGGAACCAGGTGCGCATCTTGATGCCGCGGGCGGTCATGCTGTGGCTCTGTAAGTACGCCTCGCCGCCGCGGCGGGAGATGTAGAAGAGGAACATGCTGCCGGCGAGCGAGCCGATCAGCGCGAGCGCGGCGCAGAGCAGGGCCTGCTCCGGCGTTTTGGCGGAGAGCAGCATCAGCAGCGCGTCGACGGCGGCGGGAATGGGGACTCCGCTGGAGTCCAGGGCGGCCAGAATGGCCAGTCCGCCCGGGCCGAGGGCTACGATGCTATCGACAAATTCACGCAATTTTTGATTGTAGCGCGGCTTCGTCCAGGATCGGGATGTTTAGCTCTTTGGCC
>CAMATG010000094.1 GCA_945860645.1 Candidatus Sulfopaludibacter sp. SbA3
CCACATCCTCCCCGCTCTCATGCACAAACTCCAACCGGAACTGCGAAATCCCCGCCGACAACCACTCCCCCAAATGAGCGCTCGCCTCCTGCGCCTCCGCCCCGAAAACCGTATTCCGGCAACCCACATCCGCCATCACCGGATGCGCCCGGCCCTGCCGGTCCCGCAGCGCCACCCGATGCTCCTCGCACGGCCGCCCGCAATCCTTATGCGTCGTCCCGTCCGACAAAAACCGGCAAAACACGCAATGTTCCGTATGGAAAACCGGCAAATGCTGATACGCAATCACCTCCACCCGGTCCGGCCCCACCTCCCGCGCCAGCGCCGCAATCTGCGCCGCGTTCAAATCGTGCGTCGGCGTCAACCGCGCCAACCCCATCTCCAAATACGCCGCCGCCGTCAACGTGTTCGCCGCGTTCAAACTGAAGTCGCCAATCAACTCCCGCCCCGCCCCCGCAATCACCTGCAAAATCCCCGTCGCCCGGACCAAAATCGGGCAGTCCAAACTCACCAGAAACTGCGCAATCCGCCCCTCCCCCGGCTTCAAAACCCGCGGGCTCGCCACCCGCACCGCCACCCCCGCCGCCTTCACGCGCTCAATCGACGGCCGCAACCCATACAGGTCCAAATAGTCCAACGTGATCGACGCCACGTCCAGTTCCAACGCCGCCTCCAACTGCTCCGGCGTCCGCACCAACAGGTGCAACGCCGCCACCCCGCCCGCGCTATGCTCCACATGCGCCACCGCCGCCCGCGCCATCACCGCGCGCTCCAACGGCCTGGTCTGCTCCGCCTGCAAACCCTCCACCGCCTCCCGCCGCATCTGGTTCAACAACGACGCCGGCGCAAACACCGCCCCCGCCAAATCCACCGTCAATTCGCCCAATTCATACGGCGTATTCCCCAACCGCCCCAACTGGTCCCGCAACATCGCCTCGTCCAACCCGCGCTTGGACGCCCGTTCCAACGCCATCCCCGACCGCACCACAAACCGCACACCCGACGCCAATCGCCAGTCCATCTCCAACGGCAGCCCCTCGCCACCCGTGACCAAAACAGCAACCAACTGCTTCGCCACCGGAGCCGCCGGCTCCAAAAACGGCTTCACAACCTTAGCCAAATCCGCATCCTGCGTCCGCCAAACCAGATCGCCTTCGCGGATCCGGTCAAAACGCACCGCCCCATTCCCAAACCGCAACAACAGCGTCCCGTCCAACTCCGCCAACACCTGGTACACCCGCCCGCCCTCTTCCGGCTCGGCCGGGCTGCGCCAATCGGCGGCATCAAACACCAACCCATCGCCCGCCTTCAGCGGCGCGATGCCATGCGCGACCGCTGGCTCCACGGCCACAGCATCCGCATAAACCCGCACGACCGTCCCCATCTCCACCCCGCGATGCCGCGGCGCCCGCCCGCGAACGACGGTCTGATGATTCACCCCGCTCACAAAGTGCGGCCCCAACCCGCGCGAATACACCTGCGCCAACTGAATCTCGTCAAGCGCCGTCAACCGCGACGCCCTTCCCGCCCACGCGTCATCCACCGCCAACCGATACGCCCGCGTCGTCAGTGCGACATAATCCGCGTCTTTATAACGGCCCTCAATTTTCAATGAAGCCACACCCGCGTCCACGATCTGCGGCACGTGATGCAGCGCCGACAGATCGCCCGGCGACAGTAGATACCGCGCGTCCCCCAGCGGCTCCACCTGCCCATCGACCACCATGTCGTACTCCAACCGGCACGCCTGCGCGCACTGCCCGCGATTGGCGCTCCGCCCGCCCCAAGCCTCCGACGAAAAACACTGCCCCGAATACGCCACGCACAACGCCCCGTGGACGAAAATCTCCAACTCCGCGCCGGTCTTCTCGTAGATCGCCGCGATCTCTTCAATCGACAACTCCCGCGCCAGCGTCACCCGCTGCACGCCCAGCCCGAGCGCAAACTCCACGCCCTCCGCGCTCGTAATCGAGGTCTGCGTCGAAGCGTGCAGTTCCAACGCCGGCGCCATCTGCCGAGCCATCTTCAGGACCCCGATGTCCTGAATAATCAGCGCATCGACGCCCGCCCGCGTCACCGCCGCAATCGCCTCCGCCGCCGCGTCCAGCTCGTGTTCAAACACCAGCGTGTTGAAAGTAAGATACCCCCGCACGCCCCGCGCATGCAGCGTCCGCATCACGTCGGGCAACTCCTCCAGCGAGAACCCCACCTTCGCCCGCGCCGAAAAGTGATGCAGGCCAAAATAACAAGCATCCGCGCCCGCCTCGATAGCGGCGTGCAACTGCGGCCAATACCCGGCCGGCGACATGACTTCTGGTTTCTTTGGAGCGCGCACTACTCCCAGTATCGCGCCCCGCCACCCGCCCGGAGGCATGGCAGACGAACTTCAACAACCACCGCACCGCCCACCGGGGGACATGACGGGCAGAGCGTCCACCACCGTTCGGCCCGCAACCCAACCACAGACGTGTCCCCCAGAGACGCGATAAAACCCGCCGAAGCAAGGAGTAAACCCTACCGGGACGCCGCAGCTACCCCCCGCCATCGCGCCACAACAGCCCGACCGCCGACGCCAACGCCAACAACCCCAGGCCAATCCCCGCCAATCGCCGGAACCGCCCCGCGCCCATCGTTACCGCCACGCCCATCTTCAACACACTGTTGGCCGTCACTCCCGCCAACAGCGCCATGCGCGCCGCCGGATCAGAATAGGCCCGCGCCATGGACACCGTTAACGCGTCCACGTCCGTCAAACCCAGAATCGCGCCGGACGCCACCATACCCGCTCCCCCGCCCCACTCCCGCGCCCAGTAGACGGCAAACATGACCCCTTGGAACAACACCGCCATCTGCAGCGCCGCCCCCAACTCCAGCGGATTCCTCGCGCCTTCGCCGCCATAGCCCGCCCCTCGGTTGCGCCACAGTCCATAAGCCACCATCCCGGCGCCAATGGCCCCCGGCAATGCCAGAAAGGGCCACAGGTCCATCGCCATACGCCGTTCCAACACCAGGAGCGCCGTGAAGACCCGCACATACATCACTGTGCAAGCCGCCACCACCCCGAGTGCCAGCGGCGCCGCCAGATGGCGCTCCCGCCCGCTCAACCGGGAGAACGTCCACGTCACATTGGTGGAGGAGATCAGTCCGCCCAGGAATCCCGTCCAGATGTAGCCCCGCCCCGGTCCGGCCAGCCCGCGAGCGATGTAGCCCACAAAGCTCAGGAACGAAAAGAACAACACCAGCATCCACAACTCGCGCGGCCGCACGCCGCCCCACGGCCCGTACGGGCCCTCCGGCAACAGCGGCAGCACCACCAACGCCATCACCGCGAACCGCGCCCCCGCGCTGAACCCGGTCCCGGGAATCTTCTCCACCAGCGAATGCAAACGGGACTTCTCCACCAGCAGCAGTGCCGTCCCCGCGAACAGCGCGCTGGCCACCCGGCCATTGCCCAACCCCGCCAGCATCCCGGCCGCCAGCACCAACAGCGCCGCCATCTCCGTCGTCCCGTCCACGTCCACCCGGCTCGCCGCCACATAGCCGATCAGGATCAGCCCCACCGCGCCGGCGATCAAAATGCCGGCAACCGGCGCGAAGCCATTCGCCCAAAGCAGTCCGGCCAACCCGGCCAGCATGCCCAGCAGCGTAAACGTCCGCACGCCGCCAAAGTGCTTGGCGGGGCCCGAGGCGTGGCCCGACCACTGCCGCTCTATCCCGATCGCCGCGCCGCCAAGCGCGGCGATCAGCAGATCCCAAACGGCCTGGGTATCAAGAGGCATGGCCGACTTCAGTCTACCGGAGCCAGCGCGCCAACTCCTCCCTCCCCGTTACACGGCCCGGCTGCTTCACCGGCGGGCCCGTCACTTCGCGCAGCCGCAACATGGCCGGACGGAGCGTGGCCTTGTATTCGGGCAAGCTCTCTGCAACCTGTACAGCGCCGTAGGCGGCGGCGTCCTTCTGATCGTCAGAGGATATGTTGTCGGCTTCGAGCAGAATCGCATCGCTCACGGCGGAAACGAGCGCGGCCGTACGCGGGACGATCGGGCTCGCCAGAAACGTCCGCGCGCCCCACCGGGCGTTGGCATCCCCGTGGAGCGCGGCGATCAACTCGGCTTCCAGATTCGGTTTCTTCGCGATGGCGGCGGCCACCACCTGATCCCGCGAAGCATCGGTGGTCCGGCGGGTGTGCTGGAAGAACTCTTCAATCGGCGTGTCGGCGTTCATCCCGTCGAGCTCTTTCCGCAACGCCTCGTCGTACTCCTTCGCCTCGGCCGCGTGGCGCTCGGCGCGCGCGGCGTCCTCCGCCATTTCCATTTTCGTTTCCACGACTGTGGCGTAGGCGAAAAAGCCACCTGTTCCCAGAAAGTGGCAGCCGATCACGGCGATCAAGGCCGCTCGCGCGGGAGCGGATGGCAGCAGCAGGGCCAGATTGACGAGCAGCGGCACAAGGCCGAGCGCGATCCGCAACGGCAGCGCCGACGGCGCCACTTCGAGCGCGATCAACAGACACGCCGCGCCCCAGAAACAGTGCAGAGCGACGACGCCGAGCTTCGAGTCGACAGCGAAGGCGAAACTGCCGCGATCGGCGAGGACCAGGACCGAAAGGAGCGTGAGGACCCAACTGAAGAAGGTGAAGGCGACGCGGAGGCCCCACATGTTCATGTTGTTGGTGACCGCTGGCGCGAGTTGCACCAGCAGCCCACCACTCACGAGCAGACCGAGAAAGGAAAGGGGATAGGCGAGCATCCCCTATAAAGGCGTAGCCGCCCGGAAAAGGTTCTCAATTCTGCAAAACTTCAAACGCGTCGGCGCCGCAGATCTGTTCGACGGTCTTGCGGAACTCGCGGTCCGGCCGGACCTTCTGCATCACATCGAGCGTGGCGATGAAGTCCCGCGGCGACTCCAGGCGCATGCGCACCTGGGCGTTACCGGGCTTGCGTTCGAACAGCTCGTGCAGCGCGGCCACCGTGTCGTTCCCGGTCCCGTTGGCCTGCAGCCGCACGCGAATGGCGATCAGCGAGGCCAGCGGCACGCGCGTGTTGACCAGCGGGATCAACTCCTTGATGCGCAGCCGCGGCGCGGCGCCTTCGTCGGGCATCACGGTGGCCACGATCAGGCAGGCGTTGTCGTCGATCAGGTTTGGCGACAGATCGTCGATCAGGTGTTCGTTGTCGCGGCCATTGAAGATCATGCCTTCCAGCACGCCCTTGTGGTCCTCAACCCCGAGCGTGACGTAAGCCTTGCCTTCCTTCGAGCGACGGCGCTGGATGTTGGTGAGAATGGCGCAGAGCTTCACCTCGTAGTTGCGCGGCAGCTCGGACAACTGATCGGTTTCGTGGGAGCGGAGATCGGCGATGCGGTCTTCGAAATCGTCGAGCGGATGGCCCGTGACGTAGAAGCCGATCATCTCTTTTTCGCCCTGCAGCGCCTGCATCCGTTTCCAGTCGGGAACCTTCGGCAGGTCCTGCTGCGGCTCGTCGGCCCCGCCGAACATGTCGCCAAAGAGCCCGCCCTGGCCGGACTCGCGGTCCCGGCGGGACTTCTGTCCATGCTCGATGGCGCGTTCCACGGCGGCGAACTTCTGCGACCGCGTGCCCTCCATGGAATCCATGGCGCCGGCCTTGATCAGCGCTTCGATGGCGCGCTTGTTGACGGCGGAAATGTCCACCTGTTCGGTGAATTCAAAGAAGTTCTTGAACGCGCCGTGCTTGGCGCGGGCGGCGAGGATCGATTCGACCGCGCCCTGGCCGAGGCCCTTGATGGCGCCCAGCCCGAAGCGGATGGCGTTGCCGTCCGGAGAGAACGACAGGAGGCTTTTGTTGACGTCGGGCGGCAGGACTTTGATGCCCCGCTCGCGGCACTCGTTGATGTACTTGACGACCTTGTCGGTGCTGCCGGTTTCCGACGTCAGCAGGCCGGACATGAACTCGATGGGGTAGTGCGCCTTGAGGTAGGCCGTGATGTAGGCCATGTAGGCGTAGGCCGCCGAGTGCGACTTGTTGAAGCCGTAGCCGGCGAACTGGGCCATGAGGTCGAAGATCTTGTCGGCCTTTTTGACGTTCAGGTTGTTTTTGGCCGCGCCTTCCAGGAAGCGGATCTTCTGCTTCTCCATCTCTTCGGCGCTCTTTTTGCCCATGGCGCGGCGAAGGATGTCGGCATCGCCGAGCGAGTAGCCGGCGAGCACGTTCGAGATCTGCATGACCTGCTCCTGGTAGACGATGACGCCGTAGGTTTCGGCGAGCAGCGGCTCCAGTTGGGGCAGATCGTAGACGACTTCCTTCTTCCCGTGTTTGCGGGCGATGAAGTCGTCCACCATGCCGCCCTGAATCGGGCCCGGGCGGTAAAGCGCGTTGAGCGCGCAGAGGTCTTCGATGCGTTCCGGCTTCGAGCGGCGGAGGATGTCCTGCATGCCGCCGGATTCAAACTGGAAGACGCCGGAGGTGTTGCCTTTGTGGAAGATCTCGACGTAGGTGAACTCGTCGTCGAGCGGGATCTCTTCCATGATGATCTTCTTGCCGTGGATGGCTTCGATCAGCTTGAGGGCGTCATCGACGATGGTGAGCGTGGTGAGGCCCAGGAAGTCCATCTTCAACAGGCCCATTTTTTCCAGTCCGCTCATGTCGTACTGGGTAACAATTTCGTCCTTGTTCGTCTTGTAGAGAGGGACGATGTTTTTGAGCGGTTCGGGCGAGATGACGACGCCGGCGGCGTGGACGCTGGCGTTGCGCGCCATGCCCTCCAAGCGCTGGGCGACTTCGAGAATGTCGGCGATGACGTTGTCGGCGCGGGCGGCGTCGCCGAAGCCGGGCTCCTGGGCGATGGCGTCTTTGAGCTTGATGTTGAGCGTGGGCGGGACGAGCTTGGTGAGCTTGTCGACTTCGCTCAGCTTCATTTCGAGAACTCGGCCGACGTCCTTGATCGCCGCTTTCGCGCCGAGCGTTCCGAACGTGATGATCTGGGCGACCTGTTCGCGGCCGTACTTTTCCGTCACGTACTGGATGACTTTGCCGCGGCCGCGCGGTTCGAAGTCCGTATCGATATCAGGCATGCTGATACGTTCGGGATTGAGGAACCGTTCGAAGAGCAGGCCGTACTGGAGCGGGTCGATATCGGTGATGGTCATCGCGAAGGAGACCAGGGAGCCAGCCGCGGATCCGCGACCGGGGCCGACGGGGATGTTCTGTTCGCGGGCGTAGCGGATGAAGTCCCATACGATGAGGAAGTAGCCGGAGAACTTCATTTGCTGGATCATTTTGATCTCGCGGCTGAGGCGTTCTTCGTACTCCGGCATGCCGTTGCGCAGGGTGCCCTGGGCGAGCATGTATTCCAGGCGCGGACGGCGTTTTTCGAACCCTTCGCGAACGGCGTATTCGAAGAAGCTATCGATGGAGTGATGGGGCGGAACGTCGAACTTCGGGAACGGCTCCTTCACCTTTTCGAGTTTCACCTGGCAGCTCATGGCGATTTCGTAGGGCGTCACGAGCGACTGCGGATAGTTGGAGAACAGCGACTCCATCTCCATCTTGTTTTTGATGTAGAAGGCGGGTTTGTCCCACTTCATGCGGTTGGGATCGTTGTAGGTCTTCCCGGTGGAGATGCACATGAAGATGTCGTGAGCGCGGGCGTCGGCCTGGCGGAGGTAGTGAGCGTCGTTGGTGGCGACGAGCGGGATCTCCATGTCGCGGGCGAGGCGGGCGACTTCGGGGATGAGCTTATGGTCCTGATCGAGATCGTGATCCTGGATTTCGAGGAAGAAGTTCTTCTTGCCGAAGATTTCGGTGTATTCGCCGGCCATCTGGCGGGCTTTGTCGTACTTGTCTTCGAGGAGCGCTTCGTTGACGTCGCCGCGGAGGCAGGCCGAGAGGCAAACCAAGCCCTTGGCGTGTTGCTGGAGGAGCTGTTTATCGACGCGGGGCTTGTAGTAGAAACCGTCGAGGTAGCCGGTGGAGACGAGGTTAATGAGATTGCGGTAGCCGTCCTGATCCTGGGCGAGGAGGACGAGGTGGTTGTAGCGGCCGGCGTGGGCTTTGTGATCGTCGACGACGTAGAGTTCGCAGCCGATGACCGGGTGGACGCCTTTGGCCTTGGCGGCGTTGTAGAACTCGACGCCGCCGAAGAGATTGCCGTGATCGGTCATGGCAATGGCGGGCATCTGCTCCTTGGCGGCGATGTCCATGAGCTGCTTGATTTCGCAGGCGCCATCGAGGAGCGAGTAGTCGGTATGGCAGTGGAGATGAACGAAGGGTACGTCTGACATCGGTTGTTTTGGGTGCGAAATGTTCCGGGGGGAGGAAACCTCAATTATACTTTTGGAGTCCCTCAGGAGAACCTCATGGAACGCAGAAAACTTCTATTTACCGGCGCCGCGGCGCTTTCGATTGGCGCCCGGCGGATTTTGGGCGCGAATGACCGGGTACGCGTGGGTCTGATTGGCCTGGGCGGCCGCGGGAACGCGCACCTGGGCTCGTATTTGCAGATCCCGGGGTCGCAATTGGCGGCGATCTGCGACGTGAACCAGGCGGCGAGAGAGCGGGCGAACGCCCGCATCACCAAGGCCGGCCAGGATAAGGCTGTTGAATTCAGCGACATGCGGAAGCTGTTCGATTCGAAAGACATCGACGCCGTGTCGATGGCGACGCCGAACCACTGGCACGCGCTGGGGGCGATCTGGGCGATGGCGGCGGGGAAAGACACCTACTGCGAGAAGCCGGCGAGCCATAACCCCTTTGAAAGCAAGCAGATGATCGCGGCGGCGCGGAAGTATTCGCGGATGTGCCAGATCGGCTCGCAGAGCCGGTCGACGCCACACTGCATCGAAGCGATGGCGGCGTTGAAGGACGGCATCATTGGCAAGGTCTACATGTCCAAGGGGCTTTGCTTCAAGCGCCGGAAATCGATTGGGAAGAAGCCGGACGCGCCGGTGCCGCCCGGTTTGGACTGGGACATGTTCCTGGGGCCGGCGCCGATGCGCCCGTTTAATGAGCTGCGGTTTGCCTACAACTGGCACTGGTTCTGGGACACCGGCAACGGCGACTTGGGCAACCAGGGCGTGCACCAGATGGACATTGCGCGCTGGGGCATGGGCGTGGCGAACGACCACGCGGGGATGAAGAGTGTCGTTTCGACGGGCGGAAAGTACGCCTACGACGACGACCAGGAGACGCCGAACACGCAGATGGCGACGTTTGACTACGGCGACCGGGAGATTGTGTTCGAGGTGCGCGGCGTGTTGACGGGCGGCGAGGGCACGTTGGGCGCCGGGCCGAAGGCGACGAACGCTGTTGGGAACCTGTTCTACGGCGTGGATGGGTGGATGGAGCTGGACGGTTCCGGGTACCGCGTCTACAAGGGCGAGAACAATGAAGTCGTCAAGAACGTGAAGGCCGAGCGTGGCCAGGACGGGACCGTGCGGCATATGGAGAACTTCCTGGCGGCGGTTAAGTCTCGGAATTACAAGAGCTTGAACGCGGAGATCGAGATTGGCGGGGCGGCGGCGGATTTGTGCCACTTTGCCAACATTTCGTACCGGGCGGGCAAGCGACTGAAGTGGGACGAGACCAAGCACACCTTCGATGACGTGGCGGCGAATAAGATGCTGACGCGGGAATACCGGAAGCCGTATGTGGTGCCGGTGAAGTTGTAGTTATTCAAGAGGGTTTGAATAAGGCTCTTTCTTATTAAAGAAACGTGCGGTAATCTTTAATTAAGAAGGAGCCTTTTCATGTCTGCGCCCCATTTTCCACAGTTTGGCGACTATCAGGTTGTCCACACGCCGGGGGAAAAATATCGTTGCTACTTGCCACCGCCATTGCCGCCGAGTCCGGCGGTAAAGCTGGAGCCGATGATGACGCTGCTGGAGCGGGCCGGGTATGCGGTGGGCGGGCTGAACGGGATCAGTTCGATTTTACCGAATCCGGAGCTGTTCCTGTACATGTTCGTTCGGAAGGAAGCGCTGGTCTCCTCGCAGATTGAGGGGACGCAGTGTTCGTTGTCCGACATCCTACGCGACGAAGCGGGGGACGAGACCGAAGCATCGTTTGACGATGTGCGGGAGGTTTCCTGTTACGTGGACGCAATGGAGTACGGTTTGGCACGGATGAACGAAGGGTTTCCGCTGTCGTTGCGGCTGATCCGGGAGATCCATGGGCGGCTGCTGGCACAGGGGCGGGGTGCTGGGAAGCAGCCGGGAGAGTTCCGCACGAGCCAGAACTGGATTGGCGGATCGCGGCCGGGGAACGCGTTGTATGTTCCGCCGCCACCGGAGCGGCTGATGGAGTTTCTGGGTCCGCTGGAACTGTTTCTGCACGAGGAGGATCCCCCGTTGCCGGTGCTGGTGCGGGCGGCGATGGTCCATATGCAGTTTGAGACGATCCATCCGTTTTTGGACGGGAACGGACGGCTGGGACGGCTGCTGATCACGTTGCTGCTGTGCCATGCCGGCGTTTTGCGGGAACCATTGCTGTATCTGAGCCTGTATTTGAAGCAGAACCGGAGTGAATACTACCGGTTACTGCAGGAGGTCCGGGAGCGAGGGAACTGGGAGGACTGGATCCGGTTTTTCCTGCGAGGTGTGCAGGAGACGGCGGAGCAGTCCGTGGAGACCGCGCGGCGGATACTGGCGCTGTTGGCAAACGACAGGCGACGGGTGGAGGATTCCGGGCAGGCTGCCTCCAGCACATTACGCGTGTTTCAGGTGCTGGACCGGAGTCCGGTGGTGACGATCCCAAGAGTGGCGGAGAAGACGGGGCTCAGCTATCCGACGGTGCAGGCTGCGATCGACCGGTTAGAGAAGCTGGAGATTTTGGGTCGTTATGGAACCGGGAAACGGAACAAACGGTATGCCTACAAAGCCTATCTGGACATACTGAGCGAGGGGACGGAGCCGCTGCGGGATTAGTGGAATGGGCTTGACATATATCCGTTACGGATATATTCTTTGGACATGGCGAACGCTCCCCTGACTCCCGCGGTGCTGCATATCCTGCTGGCGCTTTCGACGGGGGAGCGCCATGGGTACGGGATTATGAAGCAGGTCCAATTGGACTCGGGCGGGAGGGCGAAGATGGGGCCGGGGACGCTGTATGGGTCGATGGGGCGGATGATGGAGTCGGGGTTGATCCGGGAAAGTGACAGGCGGGTGGACCCGGGGCTGGATGACGAGCGGCGGGTTTATTACGAACTGACGGGGGCGGGGCGGGCGGCGCTGGAGGCGGAGTTGGAACGGTACCGGAGCGTGGTGGCGGTGGCGGAAGGACGGCTGGCGCATGGATAGGTGGTACAGGCGGCTTTTGCGGCTGTATCCACGGGGGTTCCGGGAGCAGTTTGGGGAGGGGATGGCGCAGACGTATCGCGACCTGTGCCGGGAGTGTGGAGGCTCGCGGTGGGGGCAATTGCGGCTGGCGGTTTGGGTGTTTTTGGAGACGTTTGCAGGCATTGTGAGGGAGAGCGTGATGGGAACGATGATTCGGAACGTGGCGTTGGGGACGCTGGCGGTGTGGATGATTCCGGTGGTGGCGGCACAGTTCACGCCGGACTGGCACTGGGGCGTGGGCGGGTTTGCGATGGCGTATCTGGTGTTCTTCACGGCTGGAATGGCGTTCGCCGTGATCGCCCGGCGGATGGGGGCGTGGACGTACAAGGCGGGCGTGGGGTTGGCGGTGTTCGCGGGGCTTGGATTGGCGTGGTCGAACATGGTGCAGGTGGCGGGTACGGAGAATCCGGCGAACCTTTGGTATTACAGCGTGCTGGTGGTGGGGATTGCGGGGGCGGCGCTGGCGCGGTTACGGGCGTGGGGGTTGGCTTGGACGCTGTTCGCGATGGCGGCAGTGCTGGCGGTGATTTCTGTCTTGCTGCCGTCGGGGGCGCCGCCGGAGATGGCGCGGAGGATGGCCATTGGACATGGCGTTTTTGTGGTGCTATTCGCGGCGTCGGGACTGCTGTTCCGGCGAGCGGGACAGGCGCAGATGGGGGGACCGGGCGACATTCCTCCTATTCGGTACCAGTACCGGGGTAGGTGAAGAAAGCGGGGGCATTGCAGGGGCTGCCGGATGTTGGATTTGGCGGGGTCCGAGTAGCGTGGAAGTATCGTGATAAACCTGATTCGCTTTGTTTCGCTAGCGGCGCTGACCGCGGGGCTTTCCTATTCGGCTACAGTGACCTTTACCGGCGTGAACACAACGCTGGGGGTGGGGACGGTAAACGGCGGGTCGATGTGGATGAACGAGGATGGAGCCAATTTCAACGCCTATTTTGTGGGCGGGATGGACATCAACATCGACGGCTATTCGCGGACGGTGTTTTGCATGGACCTGTTCACAAGCATTTACATTGGGAGCGTGAACGATACGACGCTGGCGCAACCGGACGCGCCGCTGGTGCAGAGGGCGGCTTGGGTGCTGACGTCGATGTACGCGGACCTGACGGCACCGAATGTGAACGCAACGTCCGGCCAGTTGGGGGCGGCGATGCAGTTGGCGATTTGGGACATCATCCACGATGGCGGGGACGGGTTGACGTTGGGACGGGTACAAGCTTCGACGGACGTGAACAATCCGACGGACGCGGCGATTGTGTTGTACACCCAGCAGTGGATTAGCCAGAGCGTGGGGCAGGGGACGACGGACGCGCTGGTTTACAACAACTTCTGCACGGGCGGGGTGCCGGCGCAGTATTGCGGCGTGGAATCTCAGAGCTTGTTGGGGCTGCGGGTGAACGACGGCGGGCCGTCGGTCCCGGAGCCGGGAACGATGGTGGCGGTGGGGTTGGGGCTATTGGGGTTGGGGGC
>CAMATG010000095.1 GCA_945860645.1 Candidatus Sulfopaludibacter sp. SbA3
CGCCTGGTTTCGGCGAGGACGTCTTCGCGATTCGCTTCGAGTTGGTTGATCATTGCGCGGGGGGCCGATGTCTCTTCGTGGCGGGCGCCCCAGATGAGGAGATCGAGCAACACCGGTGCGAGGTCGATTCCCTTTTCGGTGAGCCGGTAATGGATGCTGCGTCTGTCTTCGGGCGACTGTTCGGTGGAGATGATATCGACCGCGACGAGCTTTTGCAAACGGTCGGCAAGGATGTTGGTGGCGATGCCTTCGCCGGCCTGCTGGAACTCTTTGAAAGTCCGGTGCCCGCGCACCATGAGATCGCGGATGACGAGCAGCGACCATCGGTCGCCGAGCATTTCCAGAGAGACGTTCACCGGACAGCCGGACCGGCGTTTGGGGACAGACACTTCCACACGATAATTTATTTACTTGCTATTTGCAAGTGAATATTAGCGAGGCGCGGATGCCTGGGTGATGCGGCCGGGGGGCGGGGCGGTGATTGTGCCTTGCGCGGCGGCGTACCCGTAGAGGGCAATGGTGAGGGGGATGCTGGTGGTTTGGTAGTCGAGCTTGCGAAACTTGCCGGCGAGGAGGGCGGACTGGCGTTCGACGACCTGGCCTTCGAGGGCGACGGTGTAGCGTTTCTCGGGGTCGAGAGTGGAATGGATGATTTTGTAGCCGTCGGGTTTGGCGGGATCGAAGGAATAAGCTGCGCCGGAGATTTGGAGGAGGCGGGAGGCGCCGTGGGAATCGACGCGGAGCGGCTGGTCCTTCTTCGGGTGGGGGATATTGTCGTCGAGGATCTGATTGATCTCGTTGCCGGTGAGTTGGACGGTGACCAGGAGTTGGTCGAAGGGCCGGGAACATTGGAGGAGGTCGACGATGTCGACGGCGCCTTCGGGGAGGGGGAGTCCGCGATAGGCCCATCCGCCATAGAGGGCAATGTCGGCCTTGGTGGCGGCGCGGATGGCATCGGCAATCCAGGTGCCGAGGGGTTTTTGCGTGCCCTGCATGTTGAGTTCGCGGGGGGCGTGGGCGACGGGGTGTTTGCGCCAGGTGAGTTGGCGGGGCTGGATGGGTTCGAGGGTGGCGGTCCAGCCGTGAGTGATGCGGAGTTGTTTATCGAGCGGGATGGGGGCGCTCCAGATGAGGGTGCCGTTGATGGCGAGAGGGATGGCTTTGGTTGTGTCGAGGAAGGTGGAATCGGGGACGAAGGTGAACTCGGCGATGTTGGCGAGGGTAAGGTTGACGCGGTTGCCACCGGGGGCTTCGGCGTGGATGGTGGCGGTGTGGCCGGGCGTGGCGAAGGCGTTCAGACAGGTCCAGAAGGCGCAGCCGTGGAGCGGGGTGTCGGTCTCGTACACGTATCGGCGGGGGTGGAGATCGCGCTTGTATTTCAGGAGCCAACTGAAGACTTTGTTGAAGTCTTTGACGGGGCCGTTGTGGCCTTCATTGGGGAGGGATTCAAGGACGGCGTTGGCGCCGAATTTGCGCATGCGTTCCAGGCCGACGGCGACGCCGCGATGGTAGAACTCGTCGTCGTTGGCGCCGGCGATCCAGAGCGTTGGGATGTTTGCCAGATTGCGAGCGAGCCAGGGGTAGCTGTAGGCGGCGGCGAGGGGCGCGGCGGCGGCGAACACGTCCGGGTGGCGCATGGCGAGATACGCAGCGCCGGTGCCGCCCATGGAGTGGCCGGTGAGGTAGATTCGTTCGGGATCGATGGGGTAGCGTTTACGCACTTCTTCGAGCACGGACAGGACGTCGTGTTCGCCGATGCCGCGGTACTCGGTGATGCCGCGGCCGTGGGGACTGACGACGATGACGCCGTGCTTTTCGGCGGCTTGTCTGAGCGTGATGTGTTGGTAGGCGGGGTCGTCGAAGAGGGTGTTTTCATTGCCTCCGGTGCCATGCATGGCGATGACAAGCGGGGCGGGTGTGGGATGGGATTTTGGGATGTAGAGGCGGTAGGGCTGGGGGGTGTTGTCGATGGGCGAGGTGTAGGTGAGGCGGAGGTCCTGTTGGGCGAGAAGCGGGAGGGCGACCAGCAGGACGGAGATGCGGAGCATGCAGTGAGCTTAGTCGATTTTGGACGGCGTACGCCAGACGGGCTATGCGAACGGTCATGGTTTCGGTGGCGGGTTGTTCTTGATGCTGCCGAACATTTTGCCGCCGTGGCCATCGGCGGCGGCCCAGGTGCCGACGTAGGCGCCGTCGTGGAAGAGGACGCGGGCGGTGAATGTTCCCGAGCCCGGGACGGCGAAGTTGGTCAGTGAGACGACCGGCGTGTCGCCGGCCCAGAGAATCGGAACCGGGATGGCGATCGCGATGTCTTTGCCGTTGTATTGAATTCGAACGTCGAACTTCCAAAGGTTGCCGGAGGCCTTGCTGATTTTTTCGACGACGTAGCGGTCCTGTTTCAGTTCACTGGCTTCGCCGTTGGTATAGAAGCCGGTTAGAGTGACGTTGGACATCGACGTTTGGAAACGCTGCTCGGCTGGATTGAGCGTTACTTCCTGGGCGGTGAGTGCCGCGGTGAGAAGGAGGCCGAACGTCAGGCGGGTGCGCATACTCCGAGCATACCCGATGTGCGTTCGGCCTCTGATTAGGCGCTAGCCGGCGATGACAAAGATGTCGACGGAAGACTGCAGCGATTGTGCGATCTCCTGCAGCTGGCGCGCGGCGGTAAGGGATTCGCTGGCGTTTTGATTGGTGATGTTGGCGTTCTCCGCGAGGCTGGCGACCGAGGAGGCGATGTCCTGCGTGGATCGGCTGGCGTCGAAGAGCTGTTCTTCGATTCCCTTGGTCACGGCGGTCTGTTCCTCGACGGCCGCGGCAATCGTAGTGGAGACGTTGTTGACCGAATCGATTACTTCGGTAAGGGCACGGATGGCTTCGACGGCGCGGGTGGTTTGCGTTTGGATGCCGAGGATGCGCGTGGAGATCTCCTCGGTGGCTCCGGAGGTTTGCGAGGCCAGATCCTTCACCTCAGCGGCGACGACGGCAAATCCGCGCCCGGCATCGCCCGCGCGGGCTGCCTCGATGGCGGCATTGAGCGCGAGAAGGTTGGTTTGGTCGGCGATGCTGCTGATGACAGCTACTACGTTGCCGATTTCCTGATTTGTCTTCTCCAGCACGGAGAAGAGGGTGTTGGCCGAATTCGCCGCGACACTGGCGCGGCTGGCGAGACTGGCGGCGGAAGCGGCCTGGGTCGAGATTTCGCGAACCGAGGCGGAGAGTTCCAGCCCGCTGGCGGAGACGGCCTGGAGGCGTTCGGAGACCTCGCTGCCGGAGTCGCTGAGGCGGCTGGCGGAGGTGGCGGTCGATTCGGCGGCGGCCGAGATCTGCTCATTGCGGGAGTTCAGCGTCGCGCTTGCGGCGTGGATGGACGTGCTGGACGCGCTGATCAACCGCATTGTTGTCCGCAGTTTCTCAAGCGCCTGATTGAGAGCGGAAGCCATGCGGGTTACTTCCGCGCCGCCGTGGAGATCCGCTGCCACATTCAACCTGCCTGCCCCGACGTGTTCCAATGTGGTCACCATCGCATCGATCGGGCGAGTGATGGACCGTCCGATCCAGGCGGAAAGAAGGAACATGACAATGGCATCGCCGAGGGCAAAGATAATCAGCGTCTGCCGAACATTTGCCGCTTCCTCCGTCGCCGTCTTGTCTGCCGCCAGCGACACCTTTTCAATGTGGTCGCTCAGCTCCTCGTTCTGTTTTTCCAGCTCCGTGAAGACCGTTGAGAACTTCGGCAGATTGGCCCGTGCCTTGCCAGGGTTGGTGTATGCCAGCGCACAGATCTCTTCGGCGACGACGACGTAGGCCTCCAGCTTTTCCGAACTCTTGGCGAGAAGGTTGCGCGTTTCCTGGTCGAGCGGGAGCGCCTGGTTCTTCTTCACCGCGCCGCGGAACCATTCCACGTGGGCCTTCAACTCCTCTTTGGTCTCTTTCTGTGTGCTAAGCCCGCTGATTGCCGCATACACATCGCCCCGGATCGCATCGTGCATCATGTCACTTTCCAGGTGATTGCGAAGCGACTGCCCGGAAACCGTGACGGCCTGCAGATTCTGTCCGATCCGATTGATGCCGGATTGCGAGACCGCCCCGATGACCGCGATCATGGCGATAGCGAGAATCCCTACGCCACGCAGCCGGAAGGCGATCGATGTCTTGTCGAGCTGCTCGGGAATCGACTGAAAGAGAGAGGAGTTGTTAGCCATTTCGATGTTCCTAATCAGGGTCGGGCTCAAACGATTCGAAACCGTTGCCCTAGCTATGGATCTCTTCGGCCTCTTAGTCCAGTTCTTGAACCGAATCCATTCGTGTAGGGCCGGCCGGTGTTCTGCGATAGGCTGATTGTCGGATGCGTTTTGCCTTTTGTATTGCTCTCTTTTCAGCCGCCTGGGGTGCGGAAGCGCACTTCCATCACTTGCAACTCAACGTGACAGACCCTGTGGCGGCGAGCGCCTTTTACACATCGCGCTTTGCCTGTGAGAGTGCGACTGCGGACGCGATCCGCATCCACTCCGGATGGCTGTACCTGCGGAAAGTGAAGAAGGCGCCGCCGTCGGCCATTGCCTCGGCCATCTGGCATTTCGGCTGGGGCGCGGAGGACATGCGCCGGGCCTATCAGGAGCAACTTTCCAAAGGGACCGCGTTCGATACGCCGCTGACCGACATCAGCGATCTGGCCCGCACGTCCGGCTTTTACTACGCCTATGTGAAAGGGCCGGATGGTGCGCTGATTGAGCTCAATACCGCGAACCACCACCGCTTCGGACACCTGCATCTGCTCAGCGCCGACCCGGTGGCGGCGGGGCTGTGGTGGGCCAAGCACTTCGGCGTGGCGTGGCCGGCCGCGGGTCGCGCACCGTCGCGGGAGCCGCGGTTCTACAAGGGATTTCAAGTGGCGCCTTCGGTTAGCTTCACGCTCGATGGCGTGAACGTGATCATCTTCCCGGTGGAGTATCTGCAGCGCCCCGCCTCGCTGCGCTCGACGCGTGGGCGGGTGGTCGATCACGTTGGGCTGCGGGTCGACGATTTGGAAGGGACGTTGGGGCGATTGCGCGCGGCGGGTGTCCGCGTTCTCAAGGGCGTGACGCGCGAGCGCTACGGGCGGGTGGCGCTGATCGAAGGGCCGGACCGGTTGGCGATCCAGTTGGTGGAGGCGGCGGCGCCCTAGCGCGCGGCGATCGATTGGCGAATGCGGCGGACCGTCGTGTCGACGATCATGTCGAGCCCTTTGCGTCCATAAACGACGGTCGCGCGCGTCGGGTCCCCGGTCACGCCGGTGGCCTTGGGATTGCGTGCGTTCGCGAGTTTGTCCCTGCGGATCAGCTTCAGGTCGACAGCCATCAGAAGGGAGGTGTCCTGAATCCCGGCATGGGTGCCGATGGCCTCTTTCGATTCGCCCTGCGCCGCCAGCCACTCATCGAATCCGTTGCCCCGGTAATACTCCGGAATGTGATGCAGCCGCACGCCGGTGCCCGCCCACTCTTTGTTCAACTGGGCCGCTACCGCCTGCATCCCGGGCTGATTGGGGCCGCTGTCGCCGATCAGCACGATGTTCTTAAACCCATGCAACCGGGCGCTGCGTGCCGCATACTCCAGCACCTTACGAAACACCTCATCCGGCAGAGTGATGGTGCCGGCGTAGTTCATGTGGCCTTCGGGCGGGTTCAGGCCCCCCTCGGGGACGTAGGCCATGACGGGCGCGACGAGGGCGTTCCCCAATTGGCGCGCGATACGGTTTGAAGTGTGGCGGATCCGGAAGTTGTGTTTACCCAGCACCATGTGCGGGCCGTTCTGTTCGGTGCCTCCGGTGGGGATGATGAGCGTCGTCCGCCCGGCGCTGAGCGAGTCACGGACTTCGGTCCAGGTGAGCTCTTCGAGGAATACGGTGTCCGGTGTCTGGGCGAACGCGGCGAGAGTGCACAGCAGCAGGGCGGGAAGTCGCATGCAGACATGCTATGCCAGACGGAGCAGCTGGCGAAAGGCCGTGACGATTTCCGGCGGTGCGCTCTGGGTGGCCAGATAGAGGGCGAGAGACCTGCAGTGTCCCCGGATGGTGCGACCGCGGTTCCGCGGATTCTGCTCGTCGATGCGTCGCAGACGGGAGGACAAATCACGCAGCAAGGGCGCCTGCGTTCTATCGAGTACCGCCGCGATTTCCGGTAGCGCGGCGGCAGCCGGACTCTGCGTGTCGAACCAGCTGTAGGCGAGGCTCCGAAAGCCAGCCGCCGTTTCATCCTGGCTGAGCGCGCCCGGGAGAAGCCAAACCCAGGCTTCTTCGGTGAGAGGCCCGTCGGGCAGTGCATCGAGGATGGAGCGCGCGATCCGGATGTCCCGTTCTTTTCCGGCCGTCAGTTCTACCTGTTCGGCATCCGTGAACGTTTCCGGGATCGGGGCGGCGATCATCGCGTCGAGCAATGGTTGCAGTGCGGGGGGGAGTAGGGCCGTCAGTTCCACATACCTCTCATCGGAAATTTCCAGCGCTTCCATCCATAAAACAAAGTAGCGAACGAGTTCCCCATACTCGGGGTGCTTGGCGGCTGAAAGCGATGCCAGGAAGTCCTTCCGGTTCTGCACTTTGTCGGCAACGAGCATTGTGTTTACTAACGGCAGGCAGCTAAGCCGGATCCGGCCGTGGGGCGCGCAGACCACGCCGCGCGCGTTCTGGTTGGCCACCCAGCGGTATTCGATCGCCAGCGCGACGGCGGCTCCATTGCAGCGGCCTAACAGGTCCAGGTTGACGTTGAATTCCTCGTCACTTTGCGTCAACGGATGGAGACAGTACGCTTGCTAGGCGACGAGGGGCGCACCAAGGGCTGCCAGAATCGTTACCCCTTCGGCGACATGCTGGAAGTAGGAGACGCCGGACCGCCGCGCCAGGCGAGACCGCAGCCGCTCCCGTGCCAGCGCCCATTCTATGGTCGATTGAATCACGACGGCCACAATTGCGGCAACACATCGCCGCACGGTCCCCGCAGCGCCACCGTCACCGCCGAAGTATAGGGCGTGTCCTCAATGTTGATTTCAATCACCGGCGCGCGGCACTGGCCGATGAGATCGGCGGCCGGGTAGACCTGGGCCGACGTGCCGGCGACGACGAGTAGCTGGCAGTCGTGGACGGCGCGTTCGGCGTTGTCCCATACCAGGCGCGGCAACGGTTCGCCAAACCAAACCACTCCGGGACGAAGCAACGCTTCGCACTCCGGGCATCGCGGCGGGCCGGCGTACTCCGCGTTGCGATCCATCCGCTGGTAACTACACGCTGTGCAGCGGGACAGCCATATGTCGCCATGGATCTTCAGAATTCGGCGAGACCCGGCGCGGTCGTGCAGCCCATCGACATTCTGCGTAATCAAGGTGAAGGCCGCGACGTGCCGCTCCCACTGCGCAAGAGCCCGATGGCCGGCATTGGGCTGGGCTTCGGCGATCAGCGCTCGGCGCCACATGTACCATTCCCAGACCAACTCCGGGTTACGCGCGAACGCCTCTGGCGTGGCCAGATCCTCCGGCCGGAAGTTCCGCCACAAGCCCCCGGGGCCCCGGAACGTCGGGATGCCACTTTCGGCCGAGATGCCGGCGCCCGTCAATACCGTGACGCGCTCGGCGCTGGCGACGAGTTGGCGGGCACGGTCGAGCGGCGTCATTCTTCGTTCGGCAGGACGGCGACGAACTCGCCGATCACCTTGAACTCGTCTGGCGTCAGATTCCACTCTTCGAATTCCGGATTCAGCGGGATCATCCGGATGCGCTCGTGTTCCCAGCTGCCGTCTTCGTGAACCCGTTTCTCGCTGCGGTAGACCTTCACGGTGAACTGCGCCGTCGCGTCCGAGGAGCCGAACTTTTCGATCAACAGCTTCTGCCCGTTGCGGCTGCCCCCGCCATGGGGACGGAACAGGCACAGGCTGCCATCGGGGATCAGCGGTTCCATGGAGCGACCCACCACCTGGGCGGCGAAAATGCCCGGCACGACGCGCACATTCCCCGGCGGGTCGACCGTGCCCACCACTTCACCGGGCAGCTGTTCTTCGCTCAGTCCGCCCGCCGCGGCGCGGAGTTGGATGACCGGAATGGCGCCAACGGAATTGACGTTTTCGCGATACAGGCGGCGCAATCGCGCCTCCGGATCGGCCGCCATGGTCGACTGCCGGTCGGTAGCGCGGACAACGCCGGAAAATGCCGACTCGATGTAGGCGAGCGTCGCCTCGGCGCCGTGGTCGCGCGCCATCGATTCGATCATCTCTTCCAACTCGCCCAGAACTTCGGCTTCCTCCGTGTCGAAGGAGTCCCAATCCCGCCGGGCCCTCACATACAGTTGGTTGGCCTCTTTATCCAGCACGATGACCCCGGCGTTTTCGGGCCGGCCCCCCGGCAGGCATACCTCTAGGACGATATAGTCCAGGTGGCGCATCTGGAGGGCGGTAGTCATGGGGAGTTCTAGAATCGTATCGGCAGAAATTACTTCGGCTTTACTTCGGGTGCGTACGGATAATACCCTTTTCGTGCGCGAACGGTGACGTTCGGCAATTGCACCGTGACGCGAATGCTGCGGAATACCTTGGGCTGATCGGCGTTCTCCGGCACGTAACGGAGAATGTACTGGGTCGTCACTTCGCCAGCCGTATTGGACACGGCGCGGAACATGCCCTTGGCGATTTCCGAGGCATACCCGCCGGTGCCCACCTTCAGCGCGTAGTTGCCTTCGTCGGAAGGGGTGGAGAGGTAGCCGGACACGTCCTTGTACAGGCCTTGCAGCGGGTACTCCACGCGGCCGCCGGTTTCCTCGGCCAGGCGGGTCAGGTTCTTTTCGCCGATGGTATTGAACCCGAATGCGACCGTCGAGACGCCGTAGATCGTGACCAGGTTGCGCTGGGCGATTTCGACGACTTCATCGAGCGTCTTCTTGCTGGCGTTGTCGTGCCCATCGCCGATGACGACGATGACGCGGCGCGGCTCCAGCGGCTCACCCTTCACCAGGCTGCGCGAGGTGCAGGCGGTGTAGATGGCGTCGTAGAGCGCCGCCCCGCCGCCCGGCTTGAGCTTGCTGATTTTTTCGGTGATCTTGGCGGCGTCCTGCGTCGTGTTCACCGCCAGTTCCGCTTCGTTCCCGTAGGTGATCAAGTAGCCAGAGAACCGCTTGTCGTTATCCGGGATCAGTGCGAGGGCCAACTCGATCGCTGAATCCTGATAGTTCTTCCAATGCAGGCGGCTGGCGTTGGAGAGATCGAGCAGGAAGCCGACGACCACCGGCTGATTCCGTTCGCGGCTGAAGTAAGAGATCTTCTGCAGTTTGCCTTCATCGTAGATCTTGAAGTCTTCCTGCTTCAGATCCGACACGAAGCGCCCTTTCTCGTCGGTGACGGTGATCGGGACGATCACCTCGTTTACGGCGACACTGATCGGGGCCGGCTGCTGCGCATACAAAGCGGAGCCGGCGAGACACTGAAGAAATGCGGAACGGCGCATAGCTAAATTATAAGGGTCGCGACGGCTGTCGCGACCCTTGTTCCTTGGTAAAGTTTCTACGGACTTAGTTTTCGGGCGCCGCGTTCGGACGCTTTTTGAGCTTCGGACGCTCATCTTCGTCTTCTTTGGGCTTCTTGCCGTCTTCATCGGCATCCACCGGACCGGTCGTTGAACCCGGGGCGCGGCGGAGGCGCGGACGGTTGGAATCGGGCTCCTCGCCCTTTTTCCGGTTCAGCAGGGACGTAAGCCGCCCCTTCACTTCCATGAACTCCGACGTGGTCACCACGTATTCGGGCTTGGCTTCCAGGAGTTCCTGGATGTTCTTCTGCGCGGTTTCAATCCGGTCGTCGGTCAACGGGTGGGAGGAGAACACCTTCGCCATCGTTCCTGGTTTCCGTTTTTCCAACGATTGCAGTTTTTCGAAGAAGTCCACGAAGGAGGTCGGGTCGTAGCCGGCCTTGTACAGGTACTGCAAGCCGAGCAGATCCGCCTCGCGTTCAAAGCCGCGGGAGAAGGCCAGGAACCCCATCGGGACCAGGATGCTTGCGCCCTGACGAATGCCGTAGCCCGCCCAGCCGCCCATGAAGATCAGCGGGATGGTGGCGAGGTTGGCGATCTGGCCGCGCGTTGCCTGCTTCGTGCCGTGACGGGCGGCGATGTGGGCGATTTCGTGCGCCATCACGCCGGCCAGTTCCGATTCGCTCTCGGCTTTCAGAATCAACCCGGTGTTGACGAAGAAGAAACCGCCGGGCAGTGCAAAGGCGTTTACCTCTTCCGAATCAATCACTTTGATCGAAACGGGGACTTTGGTGTCAGAGTTGCGGACCAGGTTCTGGCCAACGCGGTTGACGTATTCGGCCACGACCGGATCGTCGATGATCTTCGCCGACCGCTCAATCTCCTGCGCCAGGCCTTTGCCCAACGCAATTTCCTTCTCAATCGAATAGAAATTGGTACCCTTGCCCACGTCGCGCTCGCCGATCGCCTCGACGTCTTTCTTCGCGGGCTTCTTCTTTCCGCTCGTCTTCGGCTTTTCGTCGGCTTTCTTATCGGTTGCTTTGGTGTCTGCGGCGAAGGCGGGCGCCGACGCGAGGGAGACCGCAATCGCGGCCGCTAACGGAAGGTGGAGCAGATGTTTCATGGAACTCCTAGGAACGGTGCCCTCATTATAGCGCTGGCGCGCAGGGGTCACAGTGTCGACCAATAGGCTCACTTCGTGTTACGCATAGAAGATACGATGGGTTTCGAAACTGTTGGAGAATCTTTGTGGGAGCGGCACCGGGCGGACTTTCCGGTCACCAAATCCCTCATTTACTTGAATCACGCTGCGGTTGCGCCCGTTTCCCGGGCTGCCGCTACCGCCATGCGCTGGCTGGCGACCGATGCCGAGGAGTACGGCAGCCTCCACTACGACAAGTGGATGGCCTGTTACGACGGCCTACGCGCGGAAGCGGCGAAGATGTTAAATTCCGAGCCCGGCGAAATCGCCATCGTGAAAAACACCTCCGAGGGCATCGCCACCATCGCCATGGGGCTCGATTGGAAGCCCGGCGACCGCATCGTGGCCTTCCACGACGAGTTCCCGGCCAACCAGTATCCCTGGATCCGCCTGGCCGCCAAGTGCGTTGAAATCACCTGGCTGCGCCCGGAAGCGCCGCTGGAGGAGATCGACCGTGCCGCCAAAGGCGCCCGCCTGCTGGCTATCTCCTTCGTTCAATTCCTCTCCGGCTACCGGTGCGACGTGGAGGCGATCGGGGAGATCTGCGCCCGGCACGGCGTGTTCTTTTTCGTCGATGCCATTCAGGGCCTGGGCGCTTTTCCGCTCGACGTGCGCAAGGCGCGCATCCACGCCGCCGCCGCCGATGGCCATAAATGGCTCACCGGTCCGGAGGGCTGCGGCATTCTTTATATTCATCGCGACGTCCAGGATTCGGTGGACCCGGTGGAGTTCGGCTGGACCAACGCCGCCGCCCATGCCGATTACGCCAGCCGCGACATGACGCTCCGCGCCGACGCCGGCCGCTACGAACCCGGCACCCTGAACACCATCGGCTGCTTCGGCCTGGAAGCGTCGTTCAAATTCATCAACGAAGTCGGCGTTGCCAACATCGCCCCCGTTGTCCTGTCGCTGGCCGATCAGGTGGCCCGCGGCGCCGTGGACAAAGGCTACGAACTCCTTGCCGAGCGTACCCCCGCCACCGGCTCCGGCATCGTCTCCATGCGCAAAGCGGATATCGACCCGCGGATGATCTGGCGCGATCTGAAAGCCAAAGGAATCATCACCGCGCCGCGCGCCGGGTGGCTCCGCGTTTCGCCGCACTTCTACGTTAGTCCGGCAGAGGTTGAGACGTTTCTGGAGGCGCTGCCGTAGCCGTCCCAGTCAGCGTGTGCGCCACCGTGGCGCCCATGATGATGACGCCGCCCGCCAGCGCCAGCGGGCCGGGGCGTTCATTGTGGAACAGGTACGTCCACACGGGGTTCATCGCCGGTTCCAGCAGAATCAGGACTGACGCTTCGAACGCCGGCACGTGCTTCACGCCACGCGCCATGAAGAAATAGGCAAGCCCGATCTGGAAGACGCCCAGATAGAGCAGCACCGAAAGGTCCATCGCGCCGATCGATGGGACGGGCCAGGCAAAGGGCAGCGCGGCGGTGAAGGCCACCAGATTGCCCGCGCTGACGACGGGCAGTGAACTGGCCCCTTCGGCCTTGGAAAGCCCTCGTAATGCGGTGACGGTCAACGCCCAGGTGAGTCCCGTCGCCGCCGCCAGGGCGTTGCCCAATGCCGGGTTGGGTGCCAGTGCCGAGGCCTGGGAGGAATCGAAAAAGAACAACGCCATGCCCATCGCCATTACACCGCCCAGCACATAGTCCCGCCCGCGGTTGGGCTCTTTCAACACCAGCGGCCCGATGGCCAGCAGGTAAAACGGCGCCGTCGCCTGCAGGAAAATGGCATTGGCGGCGGTGGTCATTTTGTTGGCCAGAACGAATAGCACCAGAGTCGACGCATAGGCGACCGAGGCCAGCCACACCCGCGGCGAACCCATACGCCGCGACTCCGGCAGCAAGGCCAGCAGCACCGCCGCCGCCACCAGCGAGCGCAGGCTGGCTACCTGCCAACTGCCGAGCGTCGTTGCCTTGATGGCGGCGCCGCCGGTTGAAAACAGCAGCGCCGCCGCTAAAACGAAGAGCCGGTACTTCATTCCCCGCGCAGGGAAACCTTGGGTTTCAAGTGCTCCCCGCCTGACTCTTTCAAAAGCGTCGATTCCTCGCGCTTCGCGTCTCCGGAGCCGCCGGGCACAATCGGGGTCACACGCAACGTCCC
>CAMATG010000096.1 GCA_945860645.1 Candidatus Sulfopaludibacter sp. SbA3
ACGGTCCTTATGAAGACGAAGTCGCCCCGGTTGCGCCGGTGGCGGAAGCGTCTGCCAGTGAAGCACCTGAGAGTGTAGAACCCGCCGCGGAGCCGGAAGTCCCCGCAGAACCAACGGCCGAAGTGCCCGTGGAAGCCGCTGAACCCGCGGCGGAACCGGAACCCGAAGCCTAGCTGTCAGCCGACGCGCGTCCGCCCCGTCACTTTATGTAGTTGGAAGTGAATCTGTTACCATGGCAGAAGGGGCAGTAACGGCTCGCGTCACCGTCAATGTGCCGTCATGGTCGGGACGCCACCGTCGCGTATTAATTTTTTTCTCCATCTATGAGTAAGATCCGAATTAACGAACTGGCAAGGGAGCTCGAGGTCAAGCCTAGCGCGATCATCGATGCATTACCTGAGCTGGGCGTTCAAGATAAGAAGACCCACTCCAGTTCGATCGACGACGATCTTGCTCTCCTGATCCGGAACCATATGAGGAACGACCCCAATGTCGTCCGCTACCGGATAGAAGACGATCCGCACGCCGATTTGAGCGGAGGCGACTTCGACACCGCGCCGGAGACCCCGGTGGTGGCTCCGCCGCCCCCTCCTCCGCCCCCGGTCGTGGCTCCGCCGCCCCCTCCTCCGCCCCCGGTCGTGCCGCGACCCGCGGCTATCCGTCCGCCCGTGGCGCCACCTTTGGCGCCGCCGGTTATCGTGCCGAGCATCCCGGTTCCGCCGGTGGCGCCCCCCGTGGCTGCTACTCCGGTAGTGGCGCCGCCTGTGCGCCCCCCGGCGCCGGTGGTCCCGCCGCCAGCGCGGCCCGCGGAGCCGTCCGCTGAAGCTCACGCGGAAGCACCCGCGGCACCCGCGAAAGCGACGGCGCCCTTGCGTCCGCCGTTGGCTTCCGGAGGTCCGATTTCACCTCCTATCGCCGCTACGCCGGCGAAGCCCGCCGAGCCTGCAGCTCCGAAAGCGCCCGCCGTTCCGGCCCAACCGGCACGTCCCGCGCAGCAGGTAGCCCCGCCGCGCCCTGGTCAGATTCTTTCCGGTCCACGGCAGCCGCTGGTTGCGCCGGGCACGGGTGTTCCCGGCGCTCCGCGGCCGCAGCCCCAGCCGGGCCCGTCGGCACCGCGTCCGCTGCCGCCGCCGGCCGTCTTCGTGGGCCCCAGCCAACATGGTCCGGGCCCGCACGGTTCCGGTCAGCATACTGGTGGCCAGCAGGGGAACTCGGGTCCCGGTGCTCCGGCGCCGCGCCCGCAGCAGCAGCCGATGGCACCGCGTCCGCCGATGCAGCCCCGCCCCGCGGGTCCCGGCGCGCCGACGCCCCGTCCTCAGCCGCAACAGCAGCAGGGTGGCCCCGGCCGTCCGTTAGCCGGACAACCGGCCGCGCGTCCCATTGTCCCGCCGCGTCCGGACATGGTGGACCGCCTGAAACAGTTGCAGGGCCCCCCGGGTCCGCGCCCCGGTGCACCCGGGCCGCGTCCTGGCGCTCCGGCTCCTGGCCGTCCGATTTATCAGGGTGGCGGCGCCCGTCCGGGCATGCCGACTCCTGGCCGTCCGACTGGTCCTGGTCAGCCCTCCTATGGTCCGCGTCCTGGTGGCGGTGGTCCCGGTGGTCCGGGCCGTGGCCGTCCCATGCATCCGACGTCGGCCAATATGTTGCAGCCGACGGCGATGCCGATGCCGGTGGATCCAAGCCGCCGCGTCGACACTCGCAAGCGTCCCAACCAGGGCCGCGTCAAGGAAGCCGAAGAAGGCAAGCTCCGCCCGATTTACGCCAAGAAGGAAAACACGGATCTGCTGCTCGCCAAGGGCAAAGAGATCACGGTTTCCGAAGGCATCACGGTCAAGGAATTGGCCGAAAAGCTCGGTATCAAAACCACGCTGGTCATTAAGAAGCTGGTGGATCGCAAGTTCTTCGCGACCATCAACCAGACCATCGACGTGAAGTTGGCCGAAGACATTTCGCGCGACTTTGGCGCGGTGGCTTCGCAGGTCAGCTACGAAGATGAGCAGACGTGGGAAGTGGAACTCGCCGAAGATCCCAAGGATCTGGTGGTCCGCGCCCCAGTAGTCACCATCATGGGCCACGTCGATCACGGTAAGACGTCGCTGCTCGACGCCATTCGCCAGGGCCGTGTGGCCGAACGCGAAGCCGGCGGCATCACGCAGCACATCGGCGCTTATCAGGTTGAGATCCACAAGAAGAAGATCGTCTTCATCGATACCCCGGGTCACGAAGCGTTTACCCGCATGCGTGCTCGCGGCGCCAAGGTGACCGACGTTGTTATTCTCGTGGTCGCCGCCGACGACGGCGTCATGCCGCAGACGGTGGAAGCGATCAACCACGCCAAAGCGGCCGGCGTGCCGATCATTGTTGCCATCAACAAGATCGACAAAGCCGACGCGCAGATCGACCGCATTAAACAGCAGCTGTCCGATAAAGGCCTGTTGGCGGAAGATTGGGGCGGGGACACCGTCATGGTGCCCGTCTCGGCGAAGGCGAAGATCAACCTCGACCTGCTGTTGGAAATGATCCTGCTGGTGGCCGACATCAAGGCGCTGAAGGCTAACCCGACGCGTCCGGCGATCGGCAACGTGCTGGAAGCCAAACTCGACAAGGGCCGCGGCCCGGTGGCTACCGTGCTGGTTCGCAACGGTACGCTGAAGGTCGGCGCGTTCTTCCTTTGCGGTTCGGTGTTCGGCAAGGTCCGCGCCATGTTCGACGACCAGGGCGCCCCGATCCGGGAAGCTGGTCCGGCGACTCCTGTCGAAGTGCTCGGTCTGGACATGTTGCCCGAAGTGGGCGATGCGTTCCAGATGGTGACCGACACGGCCAAGGCCAAACAGATTGTGATGTTCCGCGAAGCTCGTTCGCGCGACGTGCAGATGGCGAAGAACAAGCGGATGACGCTGGAAGCGCTGCATACGCACATGAAGGAAGGCGAGACCAAGGAACTCAACATCATCATCAAAGCCGATGTGGGCGGCAGCGCGGAAGTGCTGTCGGATACGTTGCAGAAGATGTCCACCGATCAGGTGCGAGTCCGGGTGTTGCTCACCGGTGTGGGCGCGATTACCGAAACCGACGTCATGCTGGCAACGGCATCGAACGCGATTGTGATCGGCTTCAACGTGAAGCCGGACCGCAATGCGGCGGCGGCGGCGGAGCGCGAGAAGATCGACGTGCGTCCGCACTCGATCATCTACGAAGTGACCGACGAGATCAAGAAGGCCATGATGGGCATGTTGGCCCCGGTCTTCAAAGAGGTGTACAAAGGCCGCGCCGAAGTGCGCGAGATCTTCCGCATCTCCCGCATTGGTACCGTTGCCGGTTGCTACGTGTTGGACGGGACGATTCCGCGTTCGGCGGAAGTCCGGGTCAATCGCGACAAAGCGATCATCTTCACCGGCAAGATCAGTGCTCTCAAACGGTTCAAGGACGACGCGAGCGAAGTGCGCACGGGTTTCGAGTGCGGTATCTCCATCAACGGGTTCAACGACCTGGAGAAGGGCGATATCATCGAGGCCTTCGCCACCGAACAGATGCCGCGCGACCTGTCGTAAACAATCAATCCCATGCCGATCATCGGCGTACTCCATCTCGAACTGCGCATTGAACATGCGGAATCGCTGAAGGACCGCCGGAACGTGATTCGCAGCTTAAAGGCCCGGCTTCGCAGCCGTCACAATGTGGCGGTGGCGGAGATCGGGCCTTCCGATTTTCTGAACCGGGCGCTGGTGAGCGCGGTGACGATCTCCAACGACCGGACGTTCGCGGAGAAGGTTTTGCAGGCGGTGGAGGCGGACGCGGCGAGCGTTTTGGGCGGGATGCTGGAATCGTCGGGGATTGAGTGGGTGGAGTAGGTTAACGGGCGGGGCGGAAGACGAAACGCTCGCTGAGGGCGAAGTTAATCAGCGCCGTGGCGGCAATGCTGATACCGTTGGCGAGTAAGTAGTGGATGCCGAAGGTCCCGGTCAGCAGGCGCATCCAAACCAGATTGGACGCGATGGAGACGAGGCCGTTGGCGGCGTGGAACCGGAGCAGGCGCGACCCCATTCCAGGTGTTCCGGCGGTTCCCCAGGTCCAACGTTCGTGCCAGTAGAAGTTATGCAGGACGGCGATTTCGACGGCGACCGCGGTGGCGGCCAGGACAGTTAGATCCGTCCATTGCTTCAACGCCGCCAACGCCGCTAACTGCACCACGATGCCGGCCAGTCCCACCGCGTTGAAACGGAGCCAGCGTTGGATCAATGGAGCCGCTCCTCGTTATATAACTGCACCGTGTGGCGGATGGAGGTGATGGCGAAGATCAGCAGCACTCCCGCCGCGCCGATGGCGAAGCCGATATCATAGAGCCGCCAGATGTCCCCTAGCCACTTGATTCGCGGATTCATGTAGTACACGAACAGGTTGCCGATGATCAGCAGAATGCGTAACTCGGTGGGGCTGAACTTGAAAAAACTGATCTGGAACTTATTCAGTACGTGTGTCGCCAAAAAGACTTCGCTGCTTAAAAGTAAGTAGCCGACGAGGAAGAATGCGGCGATCGTGGGGCTTAAATGACCGCTCAAGGCCATGCCGCCCATGAGCAGGGAGATGGCCACCACGTCGACGACATGATCCACGTAGTAGCCGTAACGGGGCCGCTGGCGGTCCCGGACGCGAGCGAGCGTCCCGTCGAGCGAATCGCCGAACCAGTTTAGGAACAGGCAGACGTTCACGATCCACAGCCCGATCGGATTCACCGAGGAATACCAGTACGCGAGGCCAGCGGCCAGCATGGAGGTGATGCCCAGGACCGTCAAATGGTCTGAGTTGACCGCCCGCGGCAGCCGCGTCGCGATCCAGATCAGAGCCCGCTTTTCGAGGGGGGCGAGGAGACTTTCCTGTATGCGAACTGCCGATGAGGTGCTCACGTAAAATTTGACGCTTCATTCCAATTGCGCGTTTCAGCCGTATTCCCTGACAATAGTTGTTTCATGGCTAGAACCTACGAACTCGTCCCCCGTCCGGTGCAACGTGTTGAGACGGCACTGCGGCGCATCGTCACTGATTTCCCCGTGCCCGAGTCGCTGCCGATCCTGCAGCAACTGCACGACTATGAGCCCGTCGCCATGCAGGGCCAGCCGCCGGTGGTGTGGGATCGCGCCGAAAACTACAGCGTATGGGACCGCTGGGGCAACCGCTGGATTGACTGGTCGAGCGGCGTGCTGATCACCAACGCCGGCCACGGCCGCAAGGAAATCATCGAAGCGATTCAGAAGCAGGCCGGCCACGGGCTGCTGACCAACTACTGCTTCCCGAACGAGATCCGCGCCAATTTCGTCAAGCGCCTGGCCGACCTGATGCCCGCGCCGCTGAAGAAGGTCTTCCTACTCACGACGGGTTCGGAGACGGTGGAATGCGCCATCAAGCTGATGCGCACGAACGGCGTCAAAGTGGGCGGTCGCGCGAAGAACATCATCGTCAGTTTTGAAAAGGCTTTCCATGGGCGAACGCTGGGTTCGCAGCAGGCTGGCGGTATTCCTTCGCTGAAGGAATGGATCGTCAACATGGACGCGGGCTTCGTGCAGTTGGAGTTCCCGGATGGCTTCCGGACGCCCGATACCTCGTTCGCCTACTTCGAAAAGCAGCTGGCTGATAAGGGTGTCGATCCGGCGAACGTCGCCGGCGTGATTCTGGAAACCTACCAGGGCGGCAGCGCTTCGTTCGCCCCGGTCGAGTACATGCAGCAGTTGCAGGCCTGGTGCCGCCAGCACGGCGCGTTGTTGACCTGCGACGAAGTCCAGGCCGGCTTTGGCCGCACGGGCAAGCTGTGGGGCTTTGAGCACTACGGCATTGTTCCGGACCTGACCACGTGGGGCAAAGGCATTTCGAGCTCGCTGCCGATCGCGGCCGTCATTGGACGCCCGGACATTATGGATTTGCATCCGGCCGGTTCGATGACCTCGACGCATACGGGTAACCCGGTGTGTGTGGCGGCGGCGGCGGCCTCGCTGGAGCTGATCATCAAGGAAGACCTGGCGGAAAACGCCCGCGTGCAGGGCGACCGCATGCTGGATTTCTTCCGCGCCATGCAGGCGAAGTATCCGCAGATCGGCTGGGTGGATGGCAAGGGACTCGTCGCCGGCATCGCCTGCGTCAAGCCCGGCACCACGGAGCCGGATGCCGACTTGGCGTGGAATGCCATTCGGAAGTCGATTGAAAAGGGTGTGTTGCTGTTCTCGCCTGTTGGTTTTGGTGGCGGGACGATCAAAGTCTGCCCGCCGCTCAATATCTCCGCCGAAGCGGTGGACGAGAGCCTGGCGGTGTTTGAAGAGGCCTTTGTCGAGGCGTTGCAGGGATGAAACCGGTACTCGTCGTTGGCGGCGGGATGATCACGCACGATCAGATTCTGCCGGCGCTGTATAAAATGCAGCGCAACGGGGAAGTGGGCGACATCACCGTCTGTGCCCAGCACGCGAAAACCGTGCAGGCGCTGGCGGCGGCGCCGGGCATTTTGAAAGCCTTCCCCGGCCAGTCGTTCAAGGCCTATCCGGAACACTACGCCGGCGGGCCGCAGCCGGAACTGTATAAAGCCGTCATCGCGGAGATGCCGGAGCGCAGCGTCGTCATCATTGCGCTGCCCGATCAGCTGCACTTTCCGGCCACCATGGAAGCGCTGCGGAATAACCAGCATGTGATCTGCGTGAAGCCGCTGGTGCTGACGGCGCGCGAGTCGCTTGAGATTGAGCGGGAGGCGCGGGAGCGCGGGTTGTTTGTGGGCGTGGAGTATCACAAGCGGTTCGACGACCGCTCCCACAAGGCGCGGCAGTTCTATCGCGAAGGCCGCCTGGGCGAGTTCAAGTTGGGCACGGCGCGGTTGATGGAGAAGTGGTACTACCGCGACTCGAATTTCCAGAACTGGTGCACGGTGGAGAACACCGATTGCTTCACTTACATTGGCTGCCACTATGTGGATCTGGTCCACTTCATCACGGGGCTGAAGCCGGTGGCGGTGTCGAACTACGGCATCATCGACACGTACCCGAACGGCAAGCAGGGCTACCTGTGGTGCGACACACGCGTCCGTTGGGACAACGGCGCCGTGCTGAACGTGCAGACCACGCTGTGCTACCCCAACGAAGGGCCCGGCCCCAATACGCAGGGGCTCACGATGTACTGCGGCGGCGGCACGGGCGCGATGCTCGATCACAGCGATCAGTACCGCGGGCTGTCGTATTCGTTCTCGAAGAAATCCGACGCGCCGGGGGCGACCTTTTTCAGCCAGCCGAGCCCGGACTACTTCCAGTACAACGATCTGGGCGGGCCGGGGTTGGAGCCGGTGGGCTATGGCGTGCGCAGCGTGGAGTATCTGGTCAAGGCCATCTACCGGGTGGACGCTGCTGGCGACGTGGCCGCGCGGCAGACGCTGCTGGCGGAGATCGACGAGAAGGGTGTACTCGCCACACCGGCGAACAGCCGCTACAATGAACTGGTCGTGGAGGCTGGACGGTTGTCCATTCTCAACGGCGGGCGCGAAGCGCTGATAGAGTATGACCCGGAGCCGAAGGTCTCCTTAGCGTGACCGAAGAAGAGATCATTGTTTATCTCGAAGACAACGGCTTTCCCCCGCACATCATCACGGCGGGCAGCGAAGGGCTTGTGGAACGGTGGGTGGAGTTTGTGGGGGAGGTCGAACGCGGCTATCCGTACGGGCTCACCGAATACCGGCACGATCTGGATCTGCGCGGGGCGATTGAGTTGCTGGGCCTGGCCGACCGGATCATCGAAGCCGACGAACGCTTCGCGGCGATGCTCGACCACCGTGAGGTACGCGTGTGGGAAAGCGGTGGCGAAAATCCCTGGTGGGACTTCGGCTATCCGCGCAACGCGCGTGGCTATCTGCTGCGGCGGATGCGCGAAGCGGGGTTGATCGAAGAAGAGGCATGATCGGCGCGGCCCTGCTTCTGCAAGTGGCGGCGGCGATGCCGCTGTTGGAACAGGGCCGTTTTTCCGATGCGCGGATGCCACTCGAAAAGGCGTGCGCGGCGCGGGAGGCGAATGGCTGCTACCTGTTGGGGCGGACGTTGTATACGCTCGATCAGTATGAAGCGGCGTTGCGGGTGCTGACGCCGTTGGCCGCGACCGATCGGGACCCGTGGCGGGTGCAGGACGCGTTGGGGTCTGTCTACGAGGCGTTGCGGCGCCCGGCGGAGGCGGAGCGTGCGTTTGTGCAGGCCGTGAGCGGGAACCGGGATCGGACGGCCGATCCTCGCTATCATCTCGGCCGGTTTCTGATTCGCGAGGGGCGGCCAACGGAAGCCGTTGCCATTCTCACGCCGGCGGTGGAGAAATTCCCGCGGCACGAATTGGCGCACTTCGAATTAGGCCGGGCGCTGTATCAAACCGGCCGTTTCGCCGAGGCGGAAATACAATTAAGCCGCGCCCCATCGTTGGAAGAGGCGCGGCGATTGTTGGATAAATTGAAGCGGCAGGGACCGCGGTAAGTTAGACGGCCGCGGCGGCTGGCGTGGCTTTCTTACGCGTCGCCTTTTTCTTGCCGGCGGGGGGAGTACGATCGCTCTTCTTCAGGCTGGCGATGACGATGGAAAGAACGAACTTCTTTTCCCCGTGGTCGTCGAAGTTAATAATCACGTGCTCTTCGGTACATTTGACGACGCTGCCGAGTCCGAACTTGCCATGTTCTACCTGGGCGCCCTCCGCAAAGGCGGGTTTGGCCATAAGGGGGATCTCCTACATGAATGGTAACACAATTGCAAGGGTGTTGGGGGTGGTGGCCACGGAAGAAGCGATTGGCTGTGGTAACCGAATTGCTAGTAAAAATCTCATAACATGGGTGAGTTCGGATGTTCCTTCTGAACATCAAATAGCGATAAGCCGCCCCGGCGCGGCCACGAGGTGAAACTTGAAATCTGTTGCATGGGTTCTACTGGCCACGCTGCCCCTATTGGCGCAATCCGGTGTGCGGGAACGCACATCGCGCCGCGCGAATGACCACGCCGCCACGCCCGCCGTCAGCACGCCGGACCCCGATGCCAAACCGGCCGCCGGACCTCGCGGTACTGGTTCATTTCGGCGCTATGCGGTGGTTTTGGACCACCAGCCGGTAGCCGCCGCTGTTCCGAATCGGGAATCCATTATGGGCGCCGCCGGCCGCGCGCATCGCCAGCGGGTCGTCGAATCGCAGGCCCCGGTGCGCGCCGAGTTGGCCCGCCGCGGTTTGCGCGAATTCGGTTCGGCCGAGACCCTTGTGAACGCCATTTTTGTGAACGCCCGGGTGGAGGACGCCGATTCGCTGGCCGCCCTCCCCGGCGTCCGGTACGTGCGGGAGATGCGTCCCGTGCGCAAGGCGATGACGGCCGCTAATGCCGTCGTCAACGCGCCCGCGGCCTGGGCGCAACTGGGCGGAACGACTTCCGCCGGCGCCGGGACGAAGATCGCGATCCTCGATAGCGGCATCGATCACACCCACCCTTCGATGCAGGACGCCGCACTGGCAATGCCCGCCGGTTTCCCCAAGTGCGTGGGCGACGATTGCGCGTTTACCAACACCAAGGTCATCGCTGCGCGCAGCTTTGTGGACCGGCTGATTTACGCTTATACCGATGACACCCGGCCCGACGACGCCTCCCCGCGCGACCGTTCCGGCCATGGCACCGCGGCCGCCAGCGTCGCCGCCGGAGCGCCGATCGATAGCCCGCTCGGCCGCATGTCGGGCGTGGCGCCCAAGGCCCAGCTCGGTAACTACAAGGTGTTCGGCTCTCCCGGCGTCAACGATTTGACGTTCGACGACGTTATCATCGCGGCATTGGAGGCGGCCCTGCTCGATGGGATGGACGTCGCCTCTCTCTCGCTGGGCGGGGCGTCCCTGTGGGGGCCGAATGATCGCGGCGCCGTTTGCGATAACGCCGCGAGCGTTGCCTGCGATCTGCAGGTGGAAGCCGTCGAAAACGCCATTCGCCGCGGGCTAACCGTCGTCGTCAGCGCGGGCAACAATGGGGATTCCGGTCTGGAAGTTCCATCCCTCAACACGATCTCGTCGCCCGGCACGGCGCCGAGCGCCATTACCGTTGGGGCGTCCGTCAACTCTCACATCCTCTATCAATCGGTCCGGGTGCCGAACGGCCCCGCGAGTCTCAACCGGATCAACGCCCTCTTCGGCGATGGGCCGAAGCCCTCAGCGCCTCTCCGTGCACCGTTGCGCGACGTGGTGACGCTCCAGAATGATGGGAAAGCGTGCGTCGCGCTCGGCAATGGCGTGCTTGCCGGCGCGATTGCGCTCATCGCCCGGGGTGACTGTTCGTTCGCAGTGAAGGTCAACAACGCGCAGCGTGCCGGGGCCATCGCCGTGCTGTTGTACCAGACGACGGCCAACACCCCGATCGCCGCAGGTGCGCTGCTCAATACCGCCATTCCCTTCGTCATGATTGGCAAGGACGACGGCGCCGCTCTGCAGCAATACCTGTCGACGAACGCCGATGCGCTTGTCACCCTCGATCCGGCGATCACCTCCATCACCGCGCCGGCCGGCGAAGTTTCTGTCTTTTCGTCGCAGGGTCCGGCCACCGGCACCAACGCCATCAAACCCGAACTCATCGCGGTGGGCCAGGATCTCTTCACGGCCACGCAAAAATACGATCCCAACGGCGAACTTTACGACTCCTCCGGCTTCACCCGCGCCGAAGGCACCAGTTTCTCCACGCCGATGGTCGCCGGCGCCGCCGCGCTGGTGAAGCAGCGCAACCGCAGTTGGACGCCGGCTCAGATCAAGTCCGCCCTCGTCCACTCCGCCAACAACGACATCGGCGACTACGACTACGACGGAAAGCCCATCGACGCCCTGCAATCGGGCATGGGCAATGGCCAACTCGACGTCGACAAAGCCGTCCGCGCCAACGTCGTCGCTGATCCGGCCACGGTCTCTTTCGGCGTGGTTCGCGCGCTCCCGCTGACCAGCCAGATTCGCATCGCCAATCTCTCCACTGGCCCGGTCAATCTCCGATTCTCCGTCAGCGAATCGGTCAAAGCCACCGGCGTTACCGTCAGCGTCGCGCCCGCCACCGCCACGGTCGGCGTTAATCAGGTCGCAACCGTGACGCTCACTGTGAGCGGCACGCTGCCGACGTCGAATTGGTACGAAGGCGCGGTGGTCGTCGAAGGGGGCGCTACGACTCTTCGCATCCCCTATGCCTATCTCATTGGGAACAACACCGCCTTCAACGCGGTGCCACTCACCGGCACCGGGTTCGTCGCTCTCGCCAACGGTCGCGTCAACCGGCTCAACGTGAAGTTCGTCGATAAACAGGGCGTGCCCGCGTCCGGCGTGACGGTCCGATTCCGCTCCGAAAGCGGCGGCGGCCGGATCGATACGGCTCTCGAGCGAACCGATTCGCTCGGCATCGCCGACGCCGTTGTCTTTGCCGGTCCGACACTCGGCGAGCAGATTTTCAGCGTCGAGGGTGGCGGGCTTAAGCTGCAGTGGATTGGTCGCGCCATCCAGCAACCCGCGGTGCAAACCGGCGGGGTCGTCAACGCCGCTAGCGGCGAACTTGGCTCCGGCGTGGCGCCCGGCTCCTACATCTCCATCTTCGGCGCCGCGCTCGCCGACACGACACGCATCTACACAACCACGTACCTGCCCGTCTCCCTGGCCGGCGTCAGCGTCGGCTTCGACGTTCCCGGCCGCCAGCTGAGCTATCCCGGCCGGATCCACTTCGTCAGCCCCGGCCAGATCAATGTGCAGGTGCCGTGGGAGCTCGCCGGGGTGCCCTCGGTCGATATGAAAGTCAGCATCGGCGACTTCTCGTCGGCGATCTTCCGCGTCGCATTGAACGACTTCTCGCCGTCTGTCTTCGAATACACCGACCCGGGCAGCGGCCGTCTTCTCACCGCCGCGCTCGACCAGAACTTTGGCCTGGTGACCGCCGCCAACGCCGTGCGCCGCGGCGCCGCCGTGCAGATCTACGCCAACGGCATCGGCCCGGTCGACAACCGTCCTGCTTCCGGCGAACCGGCCAGCACGCAGACGCTCTCCAACTGCCGCACGGCGCCCGAAGTCACCATCGGCGGCCGTCCGGCGCAGCTCCTGTTCTGCGGCCTCGCCCCGGGTTTCGTCGGGCTCTATCAGCTCAACGCCATCGTGCCGGCCGATGCGCCGACCGGCATCCAGCCGCTGGTGATTCGCAGCGGTGGTGTAACGTCCAAGACCGCCTCACTCGCCGTTCAATAGGGGACAATCAGAGGAATGAGCTTCGGGAAAATTTCGCTCGTATTGCTGGCCGGGGTGTTGTCCGCGCAGGTCGTGCCGGACTGGTTTGTTGTTGAATTGACCCAGCCCACGGTCGGCCGTACGCGCGGCGCCCGCCAGGTCCGCGAGTCGCAGACCGCGGCGCGGGCGGCGCTCACATCCCGCCTCGGCAGCCGCGTCGAGGTGAAGGACTTTACCGAAGTCGTCATGAACTCTCTGATCGTCCGCTCGACGGCCGGCGAGGCGGCGCTGGGTGCTGTTCCGGGCGTCCGGCGAGTATGGCCGGTGTATGAGATCCATCCGGAACTCGACCGCGCCGTTGGTCTCATCCAAGCCGCCAAAGCCTGGGAGGCGGTCGGTGGCGCCGACCGCGCCGGTGCGGGTATGAAGATCGGCATTCTCGACTCCGGTCTCGATCTGACGCACCCGGGATTCAAGACCGATGCGCTCACCGCACCCGACTCCTACCCGCGTGCCACCAACGAGGACATCCGCGCCCAGCTGAACGGAAAGGTGATTGTCTACCGGACCTATGAGCA
>CAMATG010000097.1 GCA_945860645.1 Candidatus Sulfopaludibacter sp. SbA3
TGGGCATGCCCATCCCGGGTTGGCCGGACGTTGCCGTCGCGTCCTTGACATCAATGGCGAGCGAGGCACGGCCGATACGGATGGCAGGGAGATTGGGCAGCTTGGCGTTGATGGAGTCGCCTCGGCCCAGACCGTGGCGAAACTGGCCGGCGAACGACGGGACGGCGAGAAGAACAGACAGAACCGAGGAAACGCCAAAGCGGAAGAAAGACACGGGATGACTCCTATGACTGGGCGTGCGGAGGCGGGTAGCGCGCGGGGTCATTAAGCTTGATTCATCCGCAGTGTGAAATCTGAAACTTCTGGTTGCGCGGAGATTGGCCGATGTGAAAGTATGACTGGCGGAGATCACGTATGCTTCGCCACATATTTCTACTTGCCAGCGTTCTGAGTGCCGGGATTTTGCTGGGCCAACAGGGTTCGGGAACCATATCCGGGATCGTCACCGATCCGCAGAACGCGGCGGTGGCGGGGGCGGACGTTCGGGTGCGGAACACGGGGACTAATTCGGTGTTCCGGACCAAGGCGAATGAGCAGGGCTACTTTACGGCGCCGGGTATGTCTGTCGGGGAATACGAAGTTGTGACGGAGCGGCCGGGCTTCAAGCGTTCGGTGCGCAGCGGGATTACGCTGCAGGTGAACCAGACGGCGCAGGTGGATGTGCGATTGGAGATCGGCCAGGTGGCCGATACGGTGGAGGTGGTGGGCGAGGCGCCGGTGGTGAATACCAGCAACGCGACGGTGGGCGAGGTGATTGAGAATCGGCGCGTGCGCGACCTGCCGTTGAACGGGCGCGGGGCGCTGGCGCTGACGCTGTTGACGAGCGGCGTGATTTCGAACGCTGGGCCGACGAACTCCGGGTTCGGCGACCGGGGGATTCAGATCTCCTCTGTTTCCATTAACGGCAGCCCGAATTCGATGAACGCTCAGATGCTGGACGGTTCGAACAACATTTTGAGCTATGTGGGCGAGGTGGGTGTGCCGCCGGCGGTGGACGCGGTGGAAGAGTTTAAAGTGCAGAGCGGCACGATGTCGGCCGAGTTTGGATTTACGGCCGGGGGCACCATTAACCTGGTGACGAAGTCGGGGACGAATCGGATTAAGGGGTCGCTGTACGAGTTTCTGCGGAACGATAAATTCGACGCGCGGAACACGTTTGCCCCGAACAAACTGCCGTTCCGCTACAACCAGTACGGGGGCACGATTGGCGGGCCGATCCGGAAGGACAAAACGTTCGGGTTCTTCAACTATGAAGACTATAAGTCGCGGCGGAGTTCGCCGCGCATTGCGAGCGTGCCGCTGGCCAACTGGCGGGAGGGCGACTTCAGCAACCTGTACACTGTAGCGGGGGCGCTGATCCCGGTATACGACCCGGCGACGACGCGGAACAACCCAAACGGCACCGGCCAAGTGCGGGATATCTTTCCGGGGAACGTGGTGCCGAAGAGCCGGTTTGACCCGATTGCGCCAAAGATTGTCGCCTTCTGGCCGTCACCGAATAAGCCGCCGCAGAACGCGTTCACGCAGGCGCAGAATTTCCAGGACGCGGGGCGGAGCACGATTGATTGGCGGCAATGGAATTTCAAGGTCGACCACCGGTTCAGCGAACGGAACTCGATGTTTGTCCGTTACACGTCGGCGCAACATAAGCCGGGGTCCGATTCGTACTTCCTGGACCCGACAGTGGGGGAGAACCGGTACGACGACCAAGTGAACCGGAATGGCGTGGTGAGCGACACGCACACGTTTTCGCCGACGTTGATCAACGATCTACGCGTGGGCATTATGCGGCAGTCGTTTATCTTTGTGGCGGCGAATTTCGGGCAGGAATGGCCGAAGAAATTGGGATTGCCACCGATCGTCCCGCAGGATCAGATGCCGCAGCTCAACTTCGGGTACGGCAGCATCGGCGGGGGCGCGGCGGGCAACCGGGCTTCGTTGAACTGGGACATTCAGGACATGGTGACGAAGGTGGCGCGGAACCACACGTTGAAGATTGGCTACAACCACCGCATTTTGCAGGGCGGCAATCTGCAGGGGGCGGCGATGTCCGGGAATTTCCAATTTGCCGGATTGACGACGAATCCGCAGGTGCCGGCGGCTACGGGATCGAACATGGCGCAGTTCCTGTTGGGCGAGGTTTCGAGCGCTTCGATTGACCGGATTCTGGGCAACACGTGGGCAGGCTATTCGGCGAGCGCGTTCGTGCAGGACGACTGGAAACTGGGCCGGCGGCTGACGTTCAACATGGGCTTCCGCTACGACTTCCAACAGAAGCCGTACGAGCGGAACAACGGGCAGATCAACTTCGACATGAACGCAATTGACCCGGTGAGCGGGTTTCGCGGGAAGACGGTTTACGCTGGCGTCGATGGCCAGCCGCGGACGTTCCTGAAAGAGGACTACAACGATTTTGCGCCGCGGTTCGGCTTCGCCTGGGATGTGTTTGGCAGCGGCCAGACGGTGATCCGCGGCGGTTACGGAATCTTCTATCCGCCGATCTTCTGGCGGAACTTTTTGGGCAACACGCAGTTGTTCACGACGACGTCCACCGCCTACGCGGCACTGGGGCCGGGGCAGCGGGCGTTCCGGTTCGCGCAGGGTTTCCCGACGGTGCCGTTGGAATCGCCGGGGTCGAAACTGGGGCCGAACGCGCTGTTGGGACAGGGCGTGAGCGTGACCGAGGACGACCCGACGACGCCGATGACGCAGCAATGGAACTTCTCCGTGCAGCAGCAGTGGAAGGGCTGGCTGATCGATGCGACTTACGCCGCCAATAAGGGCAACCACTTCAACGCTTCGGGCTATAGCGTGAATGCGCTGACGCCGGCGGAGCGGTTGCGGCTGGGCCGCACGCTGCTGGATGTGCTGCCGAATCCGCTGGCGGGGAAGGTTCCGGGCGGACTGGGCGCGGCGACGGTATCGCGGGAGCGAACGCTGCTTCCCTTCCCCCACTACAACGGCGTTTCGATTCGCAATCCGCGGTACGGGAACTACAACTCGCACCAGTTGCAGTTGAACGTGAAGCGGCGGATGGCCAAGGGGTTGCTGGTGCACTGGGCGTTCACGGGGGGCAAGAAGATCAGTGACGGCGTGTCGGTGCCGGTGGATTTTGGGCCGGTGGAACAGACCAACGACAACGGGTTCCAGGACAGCGTGACGAACCGGAAGTTGAACAAGTCTGTGGACCCGGCGGACGTTTCGCGGCGCAGCGTGATCAGCATGCTGTACGAGCTGCCGTTCGGGCGGGGAAAGTGGTTGAACCCGAACAATGTTGTGCTGAGCAAGATCGTTGGCGGCTGGCAGTTGAACATGATCAACGTGATTCAGAACGGCGCGCCGCTGACAGTGCGTGGGGCGACCAACTTCGCGGCGGACCGGCCGAATTCAACCGGGCAGAGCGCGGCGTTGGACAACCCGACGCGGACGGCGTGGTTCCGAACCGATGTGTTCGTAAATCCCCCGGATTATGAACTGGGCAACGTGGGCCGGACCATTCCCGATGTGCGTCACCCGGGCGCAGTGAATTTCGACATCTCGTTGTTGAAAGAGACCACGATTCGGGAACGGTTCCGGGTGGAATTCCGGGCGGAGGCGTTTAACATTGCCAACCATGTGAACCTGGGGTTAGCGGACGACAACTTCGTTCCGGGAACGGATGGGAAGAATCGGAGTTCGACTTTCGGCACAGTGAATTCGGCGCGGGATGCGCGCATTGTGCAGTTGGGAATGAAGGTGATTTTCTAGTTCACTGGAATGTGAAACACTGTTTGCCTGTGGGAACGGGCCGAGGAGAGTCATGAACCGAAGAACATTTCTGGGAGCGGGCGCGGCGCTGGCCGTGGGCGCGCAGCCGGGCGGAGAGTGGGGTGGACCCGTGATCGACATCCATCTGCATCCGCGCAAGTCCGTGGGCGAATGCCTGCTGCACACCGAGGGGAGCGGGGCATCGAAGGCGGTGCTGCTGACGAATATCCGAATGGCGGATATTGCCAAGGGCGAAGTGGCGGCGCATCCGGACCGGTTCATCTGGTTTGTGGCGGCGGATCCTTCGCAGCCGGGCAACTTTGAAGGGATCGAGAAGGCGCTCGATGGAGGAGCTCGCGGCGTGGGCGAGATGAAGAGCCATACCGCGGCCGACGCCAAGGACATGCGGCGCGTCTACGATATGTGCGCGGAGCGGAAAGTACCGGTGTTGATTCACTTTCAGGAGACGTCGAAATTCACGGGCGAAGAGGGATGGAACACCGGATTTGCGCAGTTTGACAAGGTGCTGAAGGCGCACAAGAAGACGACATTTATCGGCCACGCGAATTTTTTTTGGGCCAGCATCAGCACGGATGTAGCCAGAGAATCGGAGTACCCGACGGGGGCGGTGAAGCAGGGCGGGTTGACCGACAAGTGGCTGGCGGACTACCCGAACCTGTGGGGAGACATGTCGGCCAATTCGGGTAACAACGCGCTCCACCGCGACCCTGAGTTCGCGCGGGCCTTCGTCGCCCGGCACCAGAACAAGCTGATGTTTGGCAGCGACTGCAGCTGCAAAGACGGCAAGGGATCGGGCAGTGGCGCCTTGCTGCCGCGGCTGAAGAACAAGTGTGTGGGGCGCGATACGCTGGGGCTGCTGAAAGGGTTGACCACACCCGAAGTCTTCCGTAAAGTGACTTGGACGAACGCGACCAAACTGCTGCACGTATGACGCGACGCGAACTGCTGCTGAGCGCGCTGGCGGCGCGAACCTCGATCAACTTCGCGGTCCCCGCTGGCGCATGCGATTGCCACACGCACATCTTTGGCCCACCGGCCCGCTTTCCCTTTTCGCCCGGACGCAGCTACACCCCGGAACCGGCGCTACCGGCGGCGATGAAGGAACTGCAGGCGGCACTAGGGATGCAGCGCGTGGTGATTGTGACGCCAAGCGTGTATGGGACCGACAACGCGGCGACCGTTTGGGGCATGCGGGAGATGGGGAAGGGCGCGCGCGGCATTGCAGTGATCGACGACAAGACCACGGAACGCGAACTGGACGCCATGGGCAAGGCGGGCGTGCGCGGGATACGGCTGAACCTGGCAACGGCCGGGATTACCGATCCGGCCCAGGGGCGCGAGCGGTTTCAACGCGCGGCGGCCCGCATGAAGAGCCGTGGTTGGCACATTCAAATCTTCGCGAATCTGGGCGTAATTGCGGGCATTCGGGAGCTGGTGATGGATTCGCCGGTCCCGGTGGTGTTTGATCATTTTGGCGGCGCGAAGGCGACGCTGGGCGTGTCGCAACCGGGATTCACGGAGTTGCTGGGGCTGGTTCGCAGTGGCAAGGCACACGTCAAAATTTCCGGGGCGTATCGGGCCTCCGAAAAAGGGCCCGATTTCGCGGACGCCACGCCGTTGGCGCGGGCTCTGATCGAGGCGAATCCAGATCGCGTTATTTGGGGCACCGACTGGCCGCATCCGGATTCCCCAGGGCCGGCGGGGCGGAAGGCGACCGAAGTGAGCGCGCCACTACCAATCGATGACGCCCTACTGCTGAATCAACTCCCCGCGTGGGCGCCGGATGCGGCGACGCGGAAGAAGATACTCGTCGACAATCCAGCGCGCCTGTACGACTTTTAAAGGCGCGCGTCAGATCGTCAACACTGCATCGCGCAGCCGCTTCGGCTCCTCGCCGAGCCACTCCGGATGGGCGCCGGTGCCGTCGTAAATCGACGTCGTCTTGAACAGTTCAAACTCGCCCGTGCGCCCCTGCTGCGCCGTCCGCGCCAGCAAGGCGGCGACGGCTTCTTCGCTCATCGGCTGGAACGTCCGCACCGCTTCAAAGGCCTGTTCCAGAATGGCGGGCGTATCGATGCCGGTGATCACGGTGGCGACCGGCAGGTTCAAAGCATAGTGCAGACATTCGATCGCCGATACGGTCCCGGCTTTCAGAATATGGCCGTTCGCCATGGACTTCATGGCCAGCGGCGCGATCTGCTGCTTCACCAGTTCCGGCAGCACCATGCCGGCGAAACTGCGGTAGTGCGCGTCCATGACATTCAGCGGCATCTGCACCGCATCGAAGCGCACGCCGCGCGCGGCCGCCATCTCCAACATCCGCAGGTGCATGAGCGGATCCTTGTGCCCGGTGAAGCCGGTGTAGCGGAGCTTGCCGGCCTTCCTTGCATCTTCCAGCGCCACTTGCGCGCCTTCTTCATCGAGGATACGGAACGGGTCTTCGAAGCGTTGAATTTCGTGGTGTTGGACGAGATCGATACAGTCGACTTGCAGCCGGCGCAGGCAGTCTTCCAACTGGCGCGTGGCCTCGGCGTAGGAGCGGCCGTCGATCTTGGTCATGACGAAGGCCTTGTGCCGGTAGCCATCGCGAAGCGCCAGCCCCATCCGCTCTTCGCTGAGGCCTTCGTTGTAATCCCAGCAGTTGTCCAGGAACGTCACGCCCCGGTCGATCGACTCACGCACGATGCGGATGGCGAACGCTTCGTCGACGTGGCGCAGGCCCAGGTGCCAGCCCCCAATCCCGATCGCGGAAACGGTTTCACCGGTGTTGCCGAAAGGGCGGTAGAGCATTGAGGAGGAGGCTGGCATACGTTGCTTAGCATATAGATTTACCGGCTGGCTGTTCTCGACGGTGCCTCCACCGCCATGGAAAGCGCCATGGCGGACCAACTGGTGCCGGCGGCCGAGATCCACTGATCGTGGCCGTAGGGGAAGCCGCTTTCAAAGTACGGCTGCAATGGCTTGGACCGCGCCGCGACGTGCCAGGTGCCATCGGCGGCCTGCGTGCGGAGCAGGTAGGCGATCCCGTTCCGATAGACGGCGCCGGAGGCCGGCAAACCGGCAATGGCCAGCGCGTAGAGGGATTGACCGGTGGCGTAGGCATCCGGCGGGAGCGTCGTCAATTGCGACCATCCGCCATCGGCCCGTTGTCGCTTGCTGACGGCGTCTGCTGCCTTCGTCACGGCGGCCTCGTCGGCCCCGCCCCACACCATTCCCATCAACCGCATGGCGGCATCCTGACCGCTGACGGGCACGTGTTCTTCGAGCCACGCAACCGCGCGGGCAACGCTCGCAGTGGCTTCGGTGGCCTTCGCCCCGCGGCCGTAGGAACGGAGCACGAAGATCGCGAACGCCGTTGCGTGATGATCGCCGGCCGTCAGCGGCTGCCGGTTCGCCCGGGAGGCCCAACGTCCATCGGCCTCCTGGTGCGCCATCAAGTAGTTCACCATCGCGTCCGAAGTGGCATCGGCGGGCACCTGTTTTGCGACACGCCGCATCACCTCATAGCCAATCGAACTGGCGCCCAGCAGCCCGCTGTGTTCAAACACTCGCTCCGCGTTCTGCGACTCCGGAACGACCGCAAACTCGCCGGGCACAGCGATACCGCGCTGCCGTGCCACGAACTGCGCGTATACCGGAAGGTCCTGATTGTGACATGAGTTGCAGCCACCGATCTTCACAAAGTTCGGGCTCTGCTGCTGCAACGGCCGGAACGCGCGGAGGATGGCGCTGGTTAACTGCGGGGCCGCGGCGGGCGGCGTGGCCAGCATCTTCACAATATCCACCGCGCCGCGTTTGGCGGCCAGTGACGCTGGCGTTTGGCCAGCCACAGTCGGAACTGGCCGCGCACCGTGGCGCAACAGCAGCCGCACCGCCTCCGCTCCGGCCACTTCCGAATAGGCCGCGTAGGTCAGCGGCGCAAAGCCGTCATGATCGGCCAGTTGCACGGGCGCGCCCTTTTCAATCAGCTTCTCCATCGTGGCAATGTCGCCCCAGTAGGACGCCGATGCCAGCGCGCTCAGATTCCGTTTCGTCACTTTCGACGCATCCGCTCCGCGCTCCAGCAGCAGACGAACAGCGCCATTCGCCCCGCTGCCGGCCGCCAAAATCAGCGGTGTGGACCCATTGCCGCTCACCGCGTTCACGTTGCCGCCGGCGGCGAGCAGGGCACGCAGCAACGCTTCGTTCCCGTTGACTGCGGCCACGTGCACGGGCGTCATGCCGGCAGCGTCGGCGGCATTCGGATTCGCGCCACTCGCCAACAAAAGCGCCAACACTTCCGGCGCCGCGGACTGTTGCGCGGCAATGTGCAAGGGTACACGGCCCTCACTGGTCTTCCCATCCACGGCGGCTCCCTTCTCCACCAGCAACCACACCTTCGCCGGGTCCGACAGCGCCCAGGTCAACGCCGTCGCCCCGCGACGGTTGCGGACATTCACGTCCGCGCCCGCAGTGATCAACACGGCCATCGCCGCCAGGCTTCCCCGCCCCGCGGCGTGGATCAGCGCCGTCGAACCGGACGCATCCACCGCATTCGCCAACTCGCGGGACTTCGCCAACTCCCCGCGGACCCGCGCCAGATCGTTCGCCGAGATCGCCTCCAACAGCGCCACGAACGCGGGAGAAACGGGCAACGCCTGCCTTGCCGCCCCAGCGAGTTGCGAATTGCCATAGTCAGGCCCCTGGTCGATCCAGGCCCGGAGAATAGAAATCTCGTTCGGATCCAAGGGACCGGCCGGCGGCATTTGCAGGCCCGTCTGGGAGCCGACAAGCCGATGGATCAACTTGCTGTTGGCGCTGTCGCCCGGCTCAATCACTTTTCCGTAATCCCCCCCGCGAAGCGCCAACTGCCGCCGATCCAGGCGCAGACCTGCCAACTGCTTTCCGGCGCCGTGGCAGCCGTAGCATTTGGCCTCCAGCACGGGCTGCACGTGCTGTTCAAAATCAATCTTCATCGCCGCCGGTAGCGGCATTTCCGGTATCTGCGCGAAGGCGACTCCAGCGGCAAACAGCCATGATCGAATTCCCGTTTTCATTCTGCGACTCCCTTCGCGGTGTTCCGCGTCCTCATCATCAGCGCGAACATTCCAGGCAAGGGGCCAAACAAATTGGCACCATGGAGGGAGATGGCTCGATTGCAGATTCTGGTAACCAATGACGACGGTTGGGACGCCCCCGGCCTTGCGGCGCTCAAAACGCTGGCCGCCCGCTTCGGCGACGTGCACGTGGTTGCTCCCCGCGACCCGCACTCCTACGCCGGTCACCGCGTGACCACCGATGCCCCGCTCGTTCTCTCGTCCACAGCGCCCGCCGAGTACCACCTCTCCGGAACGCCCGCCGACTGTGTCCGCGTGGCTCTCACCGCCATGCCCGTCGCCTTCGACTGGGTGCTGTCCGGCATCAATCGCGGCGGGAATCTGGGAGTGGATATCTATTCCTCCGGCACCGTTGCGGCCGCCCGGGAAGCAGCATTTCTGGGCAAACCGTCGATTGCCATTTCCCAATACGTCCAGCGCGGCCGGCCGCTGGACTGGCCGGAATCCGCGCGCCTGGCAGCGCAATCGATCGAGCGGCTGCTCAACCAGCCACGGCAGGCAAAGGAGTATTGGAACATCAACCTGCCGCATCTGGAGACGGGCTCCACAGCCCCGGTGTTGGACTGCCATCCCGACGATGAACCGCTCGACGTGCAGTTTTGCCGCGAAGGGGACCAGCTCACGTTCTCCGGCAGCTATGTGGGCCGCCCGCGAACCGAGGGACGGGATGTCGCGCTCTGTTTCGGCGGTGCCGTCACCATCAGCCGGTTGCGCGTCTAGTGCGTATTTTTGTTGCCATCACACTGTCGCTTTTCGCCGTGGCGGCGCAGGAGCCTTCGGACGTCACGTTCGGCACCACCGTCGTGGGATCGTCTGATTTGCGCGGGGACATCTACCTCCTCAAACCGGAAACCGAGCTGCTGCCCGGGTTCAAGCGAATGAAACCTGTGGGCACGATTTACACCAACACACTGCAGGTAACACCGCGCAGCTTCGTGCAAGGATTCCCCGGCGTAACGGGCCAGTTCGAGTGGTTTGCGATCCGCTACACCGGGCGATTCTGGATTGAGACCGCTGGCCGCTATCGGTTCCGCGTGCTGTCCGACGACGGGTCAAAACTGTGGATAGATGGAGAACTGCTGGTCGACAACGACGGCACCCACCCGCCCGCGTCCGTCGATGGCTCCGCCACACTGTCGCGTGGCGTGCACGAGCTAAGGCTCGATTACTTCCAGGGCCCCCGGTCACACCTTGCCCTGGTACTGAGCGTCGCCGGCCCCGGCGATGGCACCCTCCGCCCGTTCGATACGAGAAACTACCTTCCGCCCGCGGACCGCGCCGAATGGGTCAAAGGTACGATTCGAGACAAGAAGCGCGGAGCCAACTGGTGAGGGGTCACCTCCGGGCTGGCTTTCGCAAATCATACACTGCCAGCGAACTGCCGATCCTCCCAATCTGCGGGCGCTGTCGCAGCCATTCGTAGCTGCCTGGGCGAATGTATAGATCGCGCAGCAACGTGTGGCTGATCACCCCGATGCAGTCCAAACGTTCCCGCTCATCCTTGTCCCAGGTCTTCGGCAGGTACTCGTAGTGGATGCCATAATGCTTCGGCTCCACGGAACCGAAGTACTCCAGACAGACCGGACCCGGGTGCTTGTCCATGTACGTTCTCAGCTTCTTCAGATCCTGGCCCCAGTCGATATTCGAATCCAGCAAATAGCGGGGACCAGCGCTACTCCCGCCGGCGGCGACGTTGAAGAATCCTAAGTAGTCCGGATACACAACCGCCGATTCGACGGCCTGCAGACCGATCACCGCGCCAGCGACCAGGAGATACCGGCGCAGCGGCAACAGCGCCGCCAACGCCGCCATTCCCAGCACGTAGAGAAACGGATACATCGGCAACAGATGGCGCACCCCGAGATTGATGCGACTGTTGAGTGTCACCGCAAAATACGCCAACGGGGCCAACGCAAACAACGCCCAAACGAATCCCGTCGCCGGCGTCCGCAGAATCGAAGGGAGCTTCCAAAGCCCGATCCCCGCCAGCATCACGCTGAGCAGTAGAACCACTATCGGCGACTTCACCGCAAACACGACCGGGAAATAGTACCACCATCCCTGGTCGGAAACCTGGCCGAGCAGAAACGCCGTGTGCCCTTCGCGGTTGTGATCCATCAGCGTTCGCAGCCCCGTCAAGTACGTGCTGGGAGGAAACGTGAATGAGGCCAGTGTCTCCGCCGCAACGTTGATGGTCCGCCCCTGGAACACGCGCCAGGTCTCCGGCGCGTACAGCCCCGCAACCATGACCATCGCCACCATCGTCGCAACTGCCAACACGGCCAGCGAGCGCCCCATCACCCGCCACCCTGGCCGCAGCAGAATCGCATGCAGCAGCAGGAACCCCGGAATCAACGGCACCAACAAGAGCATCGAAAACTTCGCGCCTACCGCCAATCCCCCGGCCAGCGCAGCCCAGACAGCGCCGCGCGCGCTGGGGGCCAGCCAGTAGTTCAGCCACAGCACGACAGTCAGGAAAAACAGCAGCGCGCTGATCATGTCCGTCGTCACGTACCGCCCATGCGCGATCAGATTCGGATCCAACGCGCACAGCCACAGCGCGCCCAGCGCGGCGGGCGCGCCGAAGTATCGCCGCGTTGCCCAGGCCACGGCGATCATAAGAAACACGGAAAGCGCCACCGTCGGCAGCCGGCCATAAAACAACAACCGGTCCCCGTCGGCACCACCGCCAAAGAGAAACGCCCGGGCGTACTCCGACTGGTCAAGCAGCAGCTTTTCGTCTGTCGGCAGCGGCGGACGCAAGAGGAACAACGGCGCCGCACTCAGCAGTTTCTGCAGCGGCGGGTGCTCCACGTTCAACGAGAAATCGCCGGTGTTCCAGTAGCGATACCCCGCCGCCAAATGCACGCCTTCGTCAAAGGTCTGGCTCTCCTGTCGCAGCGTGGCGATCTGCAGAATCACCATCAGGCAGATGGGAACGGCGGCTAGAGGCCGGAAGAATTTCTCTAACAACGTCAGGCGTTCTGCAGGCCCGCACGGCCCGCCTCCATAATGAAACTGCGGGGCGTCTGCACCGGCGCGCCCGGTTTGGCTACGTAGGAAAGCGTGCGGTAATCGGCCCGCGTCTGCTTCGGCGTCACCAGGCAGGACACGTAGCCGCGACGCGCGCTATGCCATTTCAGATGCGGGTTCTCCGCATAGACATCGTCGACCCCTTTCATCGCATCGACGCCGTCCCCACCGGAGGTGATCGAAGTGCCCACCAACTCCACACCCACCGCGGGCGCCTTGCCGTCCCGCCAATCCAGCTTCAGATCGCACGCCCAGTTGGAGTGGATGTCGCCGGTAATCACCACCGGGTTGGCGATCTTGCGCTGATCCAGGAACTGCAACACGCGATTCCGGCACGCCTCGTACCCGCTCCATTGGTCCATCGAAAGCAACTCGCCTTCACCGCGCTGGAAGTCGATCTTCGCCATCAACACCTGCTGCGCCAGCACATTCCAAACGGCCCGGGACGCCCCCAATTGCCGCTCCATCCACGCGTGCTGCTCCGCGCCCAGCAACGTCGCCGCCGGGTCAAACACTTCCTTACAAGGCGACTTCCGCCCATCCCCGCACGGCTGGTCGCTGCGATACTGCCGCGTGTCCAGCACCGTAAAATTCGCCAGCGCGCCCCACGGCAAGTTCCGGTAAAGCAACATGCCGGACCCCTTCGGCGTTGCCGCCGCTCGCAACGGCATGTGTTCGTAGTAGGCCTGATAGGCACTCGCCCGCCGTTCCAGTAACTGCTGCCGGGTCTGCTTATCTTCGGCAACATCGCCGGCGTAGTTGTTATCCACTTCGTGGTCGTCCCACGTCACAATCCACGGCGCCCGGGCGTGCATCGT
>CAMATG010000098.1 GCA_945860645.1 Candidatus Sulfopaludibacter sp. SbA3
AGGTGGACGCCCAGACGGACGTGCAACCGGTGGAGTTGACGATGCCCATGCTGGAGCGGCCGCGGCGTCCGGCGCCGTCGGTGTACTGCCAGCGCAGATGCTTCAACTTCGCGATCAGCTGCGACACCCAGCGGAGCCATTCCGGGTCGATGGTCTTGCCGGCGTGGCGCGAATCGAGCTGTTCGGAGAAGCTCGCCAGCGTGACGTCGGCGTTGTGGAGATGATCGAGCGCGTTGGCCACGCGGGCGTCGTCGCTCAAGTCGATCGTCGCGGCCAGCTTCAACCGCGTGTGCTGGTCGAGCCGGGCGATGAGGTCGTCGATCTTCTCGATCTGCCGGGCTACGCGCGGCTGCATCAGCGCTTCCGCGGTGGCGACGAAGAGGTGGACCACGGTCTTTTCGCCGCAGCCCAGGCAGGCGCCGTCGCCGCCCACCATACCCATGTAGTTCTTCTTGTCGAGCAGCAGCGTGTGCAGCGCGCCGATGCCTTCGTCCAGACTATCGATGCGGATGAACTCGGGCGCCGTGGTCGGCAGGTTTTGCCACAGATCCCAGTTGCGCCGCAGCTTTTCGGTGGAGGCCGGCGTCTGCGTCACAGGCTTCAGCGCGTTGTCATTACAGACCTTCACGCACTCCATGCAGCCCTTGCAGGCGAACGGATTGACGGTGATCGAGAGCAATCCGCCGGAGCCCTTCTGCTTCTTCTCGCGCGCCGTCCAGAACGGTTGCGGCGTGGCGAAAGCGAAGTCGCCGACCGCGGCGCGCAGGTTGTGCAACTCCTCGGTCAGCTCCGTCTTTTCGGCGTTCGCCAGCGGGTAGGCCGCCAGCAGCTCTTCGATCGCCGCATCCAGCATCTTGCCCACGTCGGGCCGGTCCAGGCCATCGCCCAGCTTCGCCCGCAGCTTTTGATCCAGCGTGCGAATGGCGCGCGGCAGTTGCTTGGCCGGCTGGCCGTTGGCGATCACCTTCTTCATCGCCGTTTCCAACACGGCCAGAACCGAATGCACCAGGCCGGGAATGGCGCTGTCGGGACAGATCGTGTAGCAGGCGCCGCACGCTGTGCAATTCGCTGGCACCCACTCGGGATGCTCGAAACGCACGCCGGTCATATCGCGGAACAGAGCCGTCGTGGCGGGGATGAAGCTGAGGCCGATGAACGGATCGGCCAGGTTGTCGTTGCCGCGGCCGGTGGCGTAGAACGTGCCGGTCTGTTCCCAGAAACGGTGGATGTCCGTCGTCGCGGTGGCCGCCGGCACTTGCCGCTGCAGCACCATCGGCACGTCCGGCGCTTTGCGAACGGTGAGCGGAGCCGAACTGATCTTCTTTTCCGTGATCTCCTTCACTTCGTCGAAGCCGCGGCGCACCACGCGCACGTTGTCTTCCACCACGCGGGCGCCTTTGGTGCCGAATTTGTGTTCCAGTTGCATGCGGATGGCCTGGAACAGGTTCTGGTCGGTCAGCTTCGCCTGGCCCATCAACGGCGAGGCCGCGAAGAAAGCACCCTGGAAAGCGTTGCCCTGCATGCGGAACTGCAGTTCGATATCGGTGGCCTCTTCGCGGGCGATTTTGAAGGCGTCCAGGTAGTAGAGGTGGATCTCGTTGTCGATCAGAATGCGCTGGAACTTCTCCGGAATCTGCTGCCAAACGTCGGCCGGATCGGTGTGCGCGCTCTGCAGAATGAAGACGCCGCCGCGCTTCAAACCGGCCAGCGGATTGGAGTGCAGGAACACATTCGGATCGGGCGAAAGCACCACGTCCACGTAGAAGTAGTCGCAGTTCACGCGGATCGGCTCCGGCGCCGCGGCCAGGTAGTAGGTGGTCGGCTGGCCCTTCTTTTCCGAACCGTATTTCGGGTTCGCTTTGATGTGGTAACCCAGCAGGTCAAACAGCGTCATCGCCAGGTTCTTACCAGTGGTGATGGCGCCCCAGCCGCCGACGGAATGGAACCGCACGGTGATGCTGTTCTTCGGCATCAGGTTCGGATTCTCGCTGCCATGCACCGCCAGCGCCTTCAGCCCCGGGTAGGCGTCGGCCACCTGGATCTGATGGATCTCCTGTTTCGGCGTGAACGCCTTGTCGTGCACGAAGTCGATCGACAGGTAGAAGAACTTCCGTTTGCCGCCGTTCGGCAACATGTTTTCAATGGCGCCAATCAGCCCTTCCGGCTGCAAGTCGCGGCTGCCGAGCCCGAACGACCCCGAATACAGTGGCGGCATATCTTCGGCTTTTTTATAGCTCGCGTAGCCCTCGTGCACCACGCCGGAGCGGCCGTTCTCTACACAGCGGCCCAGCGCCGCGCGCACTTCGCGGATTAGCGGCAGATCTTCGGCCAGCGGTTGATCCACACGTTCCAGTACGGTCACGCCCTTACGACCCTGCAGCAAAGTGCCCAGCACGTCGCCGGGGAACGGGCGGAACATCGTCAGGTTCACGACGCCCACTTTCAGCTTGCGCGTTTCCCGCAGATAGTCGGCCACCACTTCGGCCGTCACCAGCATGCTGCCCATGCCCAGGATCAGGTACTCGGCGTCTTCCACACGGTAGGTCGACACGCGTTGATACCGGCGCCCGGTCAACGCGTAGAACTCCGCCATCGCCTGATCGGTGATCCCGGCAATGTGCGCGAAGAAGTAGGGCCGCTGCGCCGCCACGCTCTGCATGTAGGCGTCCTGGTTCTGCACCGTCCCGATCATCACCGGGTTGTCCACCGTCCACAACTCCGGAATGCGGCGACGCTGCGGGCCATAGAGGATCCGCTGCGCCGGAGTCGGCGTGTCGATGATGTCGTCCGGCCGGCCCAGGTACTCGGCAATCAACTCGCGCTCCGGCAACAGCAGCGATTCAATCAAGTGCGTGGTGAGAAACCCGTCCTGCGCGCAGATGCCCGGCGTCAGCGCCAGTTCCGCAATCCGGTGCGAAATGATGTTCAAATCGCACACTTCCTGCGCGCTCTTGCCAAAGAGCTGGAAGAAGCCGGTGTCGTCGATGCAGTGGTAGTCGTCGTGGCCGGCGTGCACGTTCAGCGTCGATTTCGTCATCGCGCGGCAGCCCATGTTCAACACATAGGTCAGCCGTTTGCCGACGGCCGCATACAGCGACTCGTGCATGTAGGCAATGCCCTGACCCGAGGAGAAGTTCGTCGCCCGTAGGCCAGTCATCGAGAGGCCGGCCGTCACCGCGGCGGCGGCATGTTCGCCTTCCGGTTCGATGAAGATCAGCGGGCGGCCGGAGATGTTGATGTGGCCCTTGGCTGCTTCCTCGGCCCAGTATTCGCCCATCTGCGTGGAGGGCGTAATCGGGTACGCACCCGCGGCGTCGCTCGACTCCCGTTCGCACATGACGACGGCGGTGTTCCCATCCATCGCCTGCCGCACGCCGGGGTAACGGAAGCTCTGTTTGCCATTCATGAGTGCACTCCTTGACTTGAACTATTTGGACTTGAACTATTTGCTCGTTGCAGAGGCAGGTCCGCCTCGGCCACCGGTAACGGCGATTGCCGTGTAATTCGTTTTGCGTCCAGGCCGCGCAGGGGCGGCTTGTCCTTTTCCATCCACACAATTGCCCCGGTCGGGCAGCGTTGAATGGGCCCGGGCGTCGCCAACGCGTTCCGCGCGTAATCGACCACCGCCAGATTGTTGACGATCTGAATCAGCCCCGCCGGCGAGTCCGCGGCGCATCGTCCGCACGCCGTGCAGGCCACTTCACAATCCAGTTCCGCCTGCTGGCCATCGGCCAGATTCTTACAAGCCACCCACAGGCGATGGCTCACCACATGCAGCGAAAACAGCTGCTTCGGACAGACATCCACACAGTCGCCGCACGCGGTGCACATCGATGGCGTCACCACCGGCAGACTGTGCCGATCCATCGTAATCGCCCTAAAATCGCAGACCCGCTCGCAATCCCCCAATCCCAGGCAGCCCCAACTGCACCCCTTGCCGCCCCCGTTCACCAGCGCCGCCGCCCGGCACGTCTGCAGTCCCACATATTGCGCCCGGTGCCGTGCTACGTGCGGTCCGCCGGCGCAGGCCAATCGCGCCACCCGGCGCTCTTCCGACCCCGCGTCGATCTGCAACAGCGTGGCGATCGCCTGCACCCCTTCCGGCGTGCTCACCGTACACTTGCCCGGTGCAATCTCGCCCGTTACCGCTTTTTCCGCAAACGCCCGGCAACCCGCGCAGCCGCACGCGCCGCAATTGGCCTTCGGCAGCATCCCTTCCACTTCGTCAATCCGGGGGTCTTCATACACATACAACTTCTTGTCCGCGTACGCCAGCATCGCCGCCAGCGCCACACCGATCCCGCCCATCACACCGCCGGCAATCAGGAACTCGTTCATGCTTCCACCCTCCTCGCCGCGCCATCCCGCCCTGCGCCGGTGGGGGATATGCCCCGCTGGCTGGGGGCGGCGCCGGCCTGTCCACCGCAACGACCGCCGGAAACAGCGGGAAAACTCCCGATTTCGGCTTTTTTTGTGGTTTTCCTTGTCCTCATTGTGCCTTGGTCCGCAGCTTTTCCTTCGCAAGCACAGGGCCAAACCCGCAGTTCCGTTTGGCCTTTGACTTGCACCCTACTGGGCCGTATGGTCAACATCTGGCGACGCACCGCACTCTCCCTCGCCATCACCGGCGGCCTCTTCGGTCTCCGCTTTGTACCGTGGGAAAAACCGGTCTCCACCATCCGCCTCAGCCGCCCGCTCATGGGCACGCTATGGACCATTGAGGTACTCGACGACGCCCGGCCGGCCGCCGCCCGCGCCGCCATCGATCAGGCCTATACCGAGCTGAACCGCATCGACCAACTGATGAGCGAATGGAAACCGGAATCGCCCATCTCTCAGGTCAACGCCGCCGCCGGCCGCCACCCCGTCGAAGTCCCCGCTGAACTCCGGGAGTTGATCGAACGCAGCATCCGGTATAGCCGCATCACCGAAGGAGCCTTCGATATCACCTGGCGCGGCATGGGCTCCATTTGGAAATTCGACGACAAGTTCCAGCCGCCCACCAAACAGGCCGTCGAAACAGCCCGCCGCAACGTCGACTACCGCGCCATCCAGATCGATGACAACCGCATCTTTCTTCCGAAAAGCACGATGAGCATCGGCCTCGGCGGCATCGCCAAAGGCTACGCGGTGGATCGCGCCGCGGCCGTCCTCGCCCAGGCCGGCTTCCCCAATACGATGGTCGATGGCGGCGGCGACGTCCGCGTCTCCGGCACCCGTTACGGCCAATCCTGGCGGCTGGGCATTCAACATCCGCGCCGCGAACACGGCCAACTGCTCGCAGCCGTGCAACCGCGCAATCAGTCGCTCGTTACCTCCGGCGACTACGAACGCTTCCGCATCGTCAACAACGTCCGCTACCACCACATCATCGACGTGCGCACCGGCTGGCCGGCCACCGCCGCCACCTCCGTCAGCGTGCTCGCTCCCACCGCCGAACAAGGCGTGGTGCTTGCGAAAGGCATCTTCATCCTGGGCCCGGAAAAGGGCCTCGCTCTCGCCCGCGCTGAAGGCGTAGAGGCGTTGCTTGTCGATCCAAATGACCGCCTCTTCACCACCGCCGGCTTCCAGAAAGCTCTCGAATTCCCACGTCAGGAAGACAACTAGAAATGTCCACCTCTACCATTGACGCCGATATCGCCACGCCCGCCAGCGCCGTTCAGATTGTCGACCAGCACATCGTCGAAATCGTCAGCGACTCCGGCGAAGGCGCGCAAACCTGCGGCCAGATGTTCGCCGATCTCTGCGCCCGCAACGGCAACGGCATCTGGACCGTCGAGATCATCCCGGCCGAAATTGAACCGCCCAGCCGCTCCCGCGCCGGCGCCAGCGGCAACCGCATCCGCCTTGGATCGAAGCCCGTCACCAACGCCGGCGATTGTGCCGACATCGTCGTTGCCCTGAACGAACAGGTTCTCTACAGCCGCATCGACGCCGGGGCACTACGCCCGGGCACCACCGTCTTCGTCGACAAGACCTGGGCCGAAAGCCCCGATGACGACATCCGCCGCCGCTACGCCGAAGCCATCAGCGACTTCAACGCCCGCTCCTATTTCGTCGTCGAATCGCCCATCGAAGCCGAGTGCCGCAAACACACCGACGACCCCAAAAAGGGCAAGAACATGTGGGTTCTCGGCCTGTTGTGCGCCATCTATGACCTGGATCGCTCCAGCGTCGGCGCCAACATCGCCAAGCGCTTCGCCAAGAAGGGCGAAGCCGTCATCCAAAAGAATCTGGCGCTCTTCACCGACGGCTACGACTGGGCCCTCGCCCACGTCCAGCAGCGCTACCGCATCCCCGCGCAGAAACACACGCAACCGATGGTGGTTATGAATGGCAATCAGGCTATCGGCCTCGGCATCATGGCCGCCGGCATCGAAGTCTGCTCCATGTACCCCATCACGCCGGCCACCTCGGCCTCCCACTTCCTGGCGCAAGCGCTGCAGGACGCCGGCGGCTTCGTGCACCAGGCCGAAGACGAAATCGCCGCCATCGGCTTTGCCATAGGAGCCTCCTACGCCGGCAAAACCGCGGTCACTATCACCTCCGGCCCGGGCCTCGCACTCAAAACCGAATTCCTCGGCTACGCCGTCATGGCCGAAGTTCCTCTCGTCATCGTCGTCGTCCAACGCGGCGGTCCCTCCACCGGCCTGCCTACCAAGATCGAACAGGGCGACCTGCTCGCCGCGCTCTACGCCTCCCCCGGAGACAGCCCGAAAATCATCATCGCCCCGGCCACCATCGAAGAGTGTTTTCACTTCATGATCACCGCCCGCAAACTCGCCGAAGAGTTCCGCGGCCCGGTCATGGTGCTCTCCGATGCCAACCTCGCCACCGGCCAGCAGCCCTTCCCCAAACCGCAACTGCAAACCGATTGGCTCGCCGCCCCGGTCGATCAGGCGGCGTGGGACCAGTCGGTCCCGCCCTTCGCCTGGGACGCCGAAACCGGCCTTTCCAAGCGGCCCCTCCCCGGCCAGCGCGGCGGGGAGTATGTGCTCACCGGCCTCGCCCACGACGAAGAGAGCCACGTCGCCTACGAATCGGCCATCAACCAGAAGACGATGGAAATGCGCAGCCGCAAACTCGCCGTCCTGCAAAGCGCGCTCCAGCCGCCCAAGGTCCACGGCGATCCCGAAGGCGACCTGCTCGTCATCGGGTGGGGCTCTACGCTCGGCTGCATTGAAGAAGCCGTCGACCAGCTGCGCGCCGAAGGCAAACGAGTCTCCTCCGTCCACCTGCGCTTCCTCTCCCCCATGGAGCCGGGCCTCAAACAGATCTTCCAGAAATTCCGCCGTGTCATGACTGTGGAGGTGAACTACAGCGACCCGGTGGGCGCGCCCTACATCACAGCCGAATCCCGCCGCTACTCGCAACTCGCGCAGCTGCTGCGCTCCCAAACCCTCGTCGACATCGACTGCTGGGGGCAAGTCCCCGGCAGCCCCATTCCCCCGTCGAAAATCGCAGCCGAACTCCGCCGCCGCCTCGACACGTTCGCCAAGGAGAACTAGCCATGCAAGGTCTACACAAAGAGTGGGAAGCCGAGGCCGCCCCCCGCACCTGCGCGATCGAAGACTACCAGGGCGCCGCCGCCCGCTGGTGCCCCGGCTGTGGCGATCACGCCGTTCTCAACGCCGTGCAGCGCCTGGCGCGCGATAAACAACTCCCCCCGGAAAAGACCGTCTGCGTCTCCGGCATCGGCTGCTCCAGCCGCTTCCCGCACTACATGGCTACCTACGGGTTCCACGGCCTCCACGGCCGCGCCTTCCCGGTCGCCTGCGGCGTCCGCTCCCGCCGTCCGGACCTGCACATGTTCGTCGTCACCGGCGATGGCGACTGCTGCGCCATCGGCACAGCGCACTGGATCCACACCATCCGCTACAACATGGATCTCACCATCCTGCTGCTCGACAACAACATCTACGGCCTCACCAAAAACCAGACCTCGCCCACCACACGCACCGGCGAAAAGTCGAACACCCATCCGCGCGGCAACGTCCTGCCGCCGCTCAATCCGCTATCGGTCACCCTCGGCGTCACCAACGCCTCCTTCGTCGCCCAGACCGTGGACTGGAACCCTCCGCACCTGTACAACACCATCCGCGCCGCCTACGAACACAAAGGCACCTCCTTCGTCCGCATCCTGCAACGCTGCCCGCATTTCACCTCGCACATCTTCGCCGAAGCGCAGAGCGATATGAGCCAGTGCCTGCTGCTGCTCGACGACAATGGCATCCCGCTCGACCCGGCCCTGCAGCGGCTCTTCCCCAATCGCGCCGCCCACAATCCCCACGACCTCGCCAACGCCCGCGCCGTCGCCACCCGCGAAGATGTCTACCCCGTTGGCCTGCTCTATCGGGACGAAAACGCCGCCCGCTACGACCGGCAAACATCGCAGGGCCTCGGCCGCTCGCAGGCCGAAAAGATAGCCGCCACCGAAAAATGGCTCAGCAAATACGAAATCTAGAGGATGCCATGACAGCCACCGCCGAACAACTGCGCGCCTTTCACATCACCGGCCATGGCCTCGAGGAGGCCGTTCCCGCGCTCAACGTGGAGGACATTACCCGCGGCCAACCCCTGCCCGCGCTCGAAGCCAGCTACCCCATCCGCCTCTCCTCCGGCCTCCTGGTACCCTTCGATTCCGAAGCGGCCGTCACCTTGCCCATCGCCGCACTGCTCGAAGCGCGCGCCCCGCGCCACGCCGCCTTCATCGAGACTGTTCGCCGCACCGCCGAACGGCTCGAAGACCTGCTGGCGCTCGACTCAAGCCACGATGCGAACGCCGTTTCCGCCAACGCGCTCACCAGCGCCCTCGGCGCCGGCGGCCTGTTTCTCAACACCGCCAGCCTCACCGCCGCCCTCAAACGCCGCACCACCGCCGTCCATCGCATGACACCCGACCGGCGTGAACGCTGCCAGCACGCGCTCACCGCCCTCCGCCAGGCGCTCGCCGTCGTCCACCCGCCCTTCGCCCTCTTCCACGCAAGCCCCGTTCCCAATCCCTTCCACGGCCAACTGCACCACTCGGCCGATCCCTGCTCGGCCGCCGTCGATCATGCCCGCAGCCAGCTCGCCGCCATGCAGCCCACGCTCCGCGCAATCCGCGTGGCGCGCCTGGAATTGGAAGACGCCTACGACCCGGCCCACCACGACGCCATCCTCGACCGCTTCCGCTGGGAAGCCGCCGACCCGTCGGAGATCGCCGCCCAGCCGCCCGTCATCGCCGCTCTCACCGCCGCCGAAGCCGCCGCGCTCCCGCTCCAGTCGCTCTCGCGCGCCCTCCACTCCGGCTGCCCCATCCTCATCGTCATCTCCAGCCCCACGCTCACCACGGCGGACCTCAAAGCCATCAGCCCGGACCTCGCGCAGATCGCCCTCGCCCACCGCGACGCCTACGTGCTGCAGGCCTCGCTCGCCTTCCCGGCGCATCTGCAGTCTGCCCTCGCCGCGCTCACCCAGTGCCTCCGGCCCGCCATCGCCGTCATCGCCGTCCCCTCGGCCGGCGGCTGGGCCGAAGCCGTCCTGCTACCGCTCGCCAAAGCATGGCCGCTGTTCAGCTACGACCCGGCCCGCGGCGCCGCCTGGGCGGACCGCTTCGACCTCCAACCCATCGAAGCCAACTCCTGGACCGCCGCCCACGCCGTCGCCTGCGACTCCTCTTTCCGCCACCACTTCCGCACTCTTCCCGCCGATCCCGGCGATCAGGATCCGATCGAACTCACCCGCTATTTGGAACTCTTCGGCGATCGGCCGCCGCTTGCCGTTCCCTTTCTGCCCGCCGGCGATGCCCGTATTGCCGTCTCGCGCGATCTGGCCGAGTTCTGCCACGATCGCCTGCAGGCGTACCAGTTTCTGGAGAAGTCCATCCAGAAGCCCCAGGCTCCCACGGAACCCATGTCCGTTTCCCGGGAAGCCACCGAACAGGCCATGCGTCAGGGCGCAGAACGCGCCGTGGCCCGCGTGGTCGCACTCTTGTCCGGCAGTCAATCCTAAGCGTTGGAAGGCGGTAAACCATGACCACAAAGCAGCAATCTCTCTACGATCGCGTTGGCGGCAAGGAAGCCATCGCCAACCTCGTCGAACAGTTCTACGACCGTGTCCTCGACGACCCCGAACTCGAACCCTTCTTCCGCTACACCCCGATGGAGAAACTCCGCACCATGCAACTGGAGTTCTTCGCCGCCGCCCTCGACGGCCCTGTCCAATACTCCGGCCAACCGCTCGATTACATCCATCAGGGGCGCGGCATCACCACCAAACACCTGACCCGTTTCATGGGCCACCTGCTCATGACCATCCGCGAAGTCCACCCCAACGAGCAGGAAGTCGACGAGATGATCCATCGCATCAGCACCTATGCCAATGAAGTGCTCGACGGCGCCCCCGGCGGTTCCGAGTAGAAAGCTGCGATAATCGCGGCATGCTCCGCCGCACGCTTCTCGCCTCTCTCGCCGCCGCCAGTGTCTTCGCCCAAAACGCGAAGAAGAAACCGCTCGACGTCCCCTACGTACCCACCACCGAAGCGGCCGTGCGGGAGATGTTGAAGCTCGCCAAGGTCCAGAAATCCGATGTCGTCTATGATCTCGGCTGCGGCGATGGCCGCATCGTCATCACCGCGGCGAAAGAGTACGGCACCCGCGGCGTGGGCTTCGACATCGACCCGCAACGCATCGCCGAAGCCCGTGAAAACGCAAAAAAAGCCGGCGTCGAACACCTCGTCCGCTTCGAGGAAAAAGATCTCTTCCTCGCCGACTTCCGCGAAGCCACCGTCGTCACCATCTTCCTGCTCCCGCAAATCAACCTGCGGCTCCGCCCCAAGCTGTTGAAGGACCTGAAACCAGGCTCCCGCGTTGTCTCCAATACCTTCGATATGGGCGATTGGAAGGCCGAAAAACAGGCCAGCCTTGCCGAGTCCGAGGACGAATACACCGGACTCAGCCAGAACTTCTTCCTCTGGGTCATCCCCCAACCCGCGAAGTAGCTACCGCTTAAAAAAGCTCGAAGCCGTATTCTTCCACTGGTCCACCGTCGACGCCTCCTGCACCTCCGCCGCCGCCTGTTTCGCCCCGCACTTCGGACAGAACCGCGTCCCCGGCGGCAGCGGCGTCTGGCACTGCTGGCATGCCGAAGCCACCGCCACCGCCGTCACCGGCCGGCCACACTGCGGACAGAACGAAAGCTTCGAATTCACCAGCGTCCCGCAGGCGCACTTCAACCGTTCCCCGCCCTCGTGCAGCCCCAGCACGTCGCGCTTGTAATCCCCGGCCAGCACGCGCCGGTACTCTTCCCCGCCAGCCCACTCGCGCAGCGTCTTCAGCCGCACGGGAATGAACGGATGCGTGTTCGTCGCGTTCTCCAGAATCGCCACCAGCATCACCAGCTTGTTCACCTCCTTGTGCGCCTGCACCTGCGAAATCGCCGACTCCAAATCCACCTCATCCTCGTATCCGTTCACCGTTCCTGCCAGTTTCGATAGCGCCCGCAGGCTCGGCTCCAGATCCTGCACGCACAACAGCGCCGCCCGGTCGCAGGTGAACTCCGCCCGCCGGTACCACTCCCAATACGCCAGCAGCAACGGAACGCGCAGCAACCCCAAACCCGGTATCGGCACCACCGAAGCCAGTAGATCCCAATACCGGATCAGCAAATCGCCCAACTGCCGGTACAGCCCATGCGCGCATTTGATGTGGCCAATCTCGTGGCCGATCACGAAACACAACTCGTCCGGCGTCAGCTTTTCAATCAGCCCGCTGTGCAACACAATGCACGTCCGCCGCTGCCCCGCCGTGTAGGCGTTCAACACCGGGTTCGTCGTAATGTACAGCTCCGGCACCGGGCACGACAGAATCTCCGCGCACCGCACCACCAGCGCATGCAGCGAAGGAAAGCTCTCCGCATTCGCGCGGATCATCTGCTCGTTGTTGGTCAGGTACGTGATCTGCTCGGTAAAGTTCTCCTGCAGCCACGTCAGCAATGGCCCCGCGCCGGGCACGGACTTCAACGCCGCCAACGCTTCTTCGTCTCCCGGATAGGTGAACGTCTGGTGCGAAATCTCCGGAAACAGGATCTGCGTCGGAGAGTAGACCTTGGCGTCGGTGTGCTTGATCATCCCTTCAGTTATAGCCCAACTACTTCACCCCAAACAGTCCCGGCCGGATCCGCTTATAGTCAAACCGCGCCGGGTTCACCCCCGTCACCCCGCCCGAATCCACTTCAATAATCTTCGCCGCCACCGGCTCATACGCCGCCCGTGGCGCAATCGTCCCCTTCGCCACCAAAATCTTCATCCGCTCCGGATAAATGCCCACACTCACCAGCTGATTCAAGCTAAATGGAATAATCCGCTTCGGCGTCAACAGCAACAAATTCGGCATATCCGGCGTCGACCCCTCCACCTCAATCACCACCGAAATCCCCATATCCCAATACCGCCCGCCCCCATGCCGCACCGCCGTCTCCACAAACTTCCCATCGTGGATCCCCTTCACACGCCCCTTCACCCGCACCGAATCGCCGTGCAGGTTGTCCGTCTTCCCGCCCACCGGCATGTCGAACGCGCCACCCACCCCCGCCCGGATCGCCGCCTGCACCGCCGAAGGATCGGAAATCGTCATCGACCAACCCTCCGCC
>CAMATG010000099.1 GCA_945860645.1 Candidatus Sulfopaludibacter sp. SbA3
CGGGACATGACGGGGTTGTCGCTGGGGTCGACGACGCCGGGAGCGATTTGCGGGGATGTGCTGATCATTACCACGCGTACGGAGGAGGGGCCACGGCCGGCGGCGCCGGGGCATATTCGCGGGTACGACGTGCGGACGGGGAAGCGGAAGTGGATCTTTCATACGATTCCGCATCCGGGTGAGTTCGGGTATGAGACGTGGTCGAAGGATTCGTGGAAGACCGCCGGCGGGACGAACTGTTGGGGCGGGATGAGCGTGGATGAGAAGCGGAAGATGGTGTTTCTGTCGACCGGGTCACCGACGTTCGATTTCTATGGCGGGGACCGCGTGGGGGCGAACCTGTTTGGGAATTGCGTGGTGGCGCTGGACGCGAATACGGGGAAGCGGATCTGGCATTTTCAGACCGTGCACCACGACGTGTGGGACTACGACATTCCGTGCCAGCCGACGCTGGTGACGGTGCGTCATAAGGGCCGGAATGTGGACATCGTGGCGCAGGTGTCGAAGACCGGGTGGGTATACATGTTGGACCGGGTGACGGGGAAACCGTTGTACCCGATTGAGGAGCGGCCGGTGCCGCAATCGAAGGTGCCGGGGGAGAAGACGTATCCGACGCAGCCGTTTGTGACGGCGCCGCCGGCGTTTTCGCGGCAGGGGATTTCGGAGGCGGATTTGACGCCGGCGGGGAAGGAGGCGGTGAAGGATTTTGACCTTGGACCGATGTTCACGCCGCCTGGGTTTAAGGAGTTGGTTGTGATGCCGGGGTTCCATGGGGGCGGGCTGTGGGGCGGTGCGAGCTACGATCCGGACACGGGGATGCTGTATGTGAATCACAACGAGATCCCGTGGAGTACGGCGCTGTTTGCGGCGAAGAAAGATGCGGGGTATCCATACGAGATGAACGGGTATCATCGCAATGTGGACGCCGAAGGGTATCCGGTGATCCAGCCGCCGTGGGGACAGATTTCGGCGATTGATTTGAATGGCGCCAAGATTGTTTGGCAGGTGGCGCATGGGGAGTTTAAGAAGCTGACGGCGCGGGGGATGAAGCGCACGGGGACGTACATTCGCGGCGGGAATATTGCGACGAAAGGTGGCGTGCTGTTCGCAGGCGGGACGTTGGATAGTGTCTTTCGGGCTTATGATTCGCGGAGTGGGAAAGTGCTGTGGGAGAAGTATCTCGGCGGCGGGGCGTTTGCGACACCGTCGACCTATATGGCGGGCGGGAAGCAGTATGTGGTGGTGCCGGTGAGCGATGATTTGAATCCGGAGGAGCCGGGGGAGGCAGGGCCTTACAAGATCGGCGATTTTGTGGCGTTTGCGCTGCCGGGGTGAGTATGCGGATTTTGCTATTGCTGGGGTTTGCGATGGTTGTGTTGGGGCAGGCTCCGCCGCCGCCGAAGGTGTTCGTGCCGAAGGCGGCGCCGGAGCAGCCGATTCCGTTCAGCCATAAGACCCATGTGGATTCCGGGATGCAGTGTACGAACTGCCATGCGATTAAGCCGCCGGGGGATAAGGCAGGGCTGCCGGCGGAGGCGCTTTGCATGGGGTGTCACTCTTCGATCAAGAGTGATTCGCCGGCGGTCCAGAAGCTGGCTTCGTTTGCCCGGGAGAAGCGGGCGGTGCCGTGGGTGCGGGTTTATAAGCTGCCGAAGACGGTTTATTTTTCGCATGATGTCCACGTGCGGCAGGCGAAGGCGGCGTGCGCGACTTGCCATGGGCCTGTGGGGGAGCGGACGGCGCTGGGGCAGGAGAAGTCGATTTTCATGGCAGAGTGCATGGCTTGTCACGATCAGCACAAGGCTTCGAACAAGTGCGACCTCTGCCATGACACGCATTAGCGGGCGGTTGCTGAGCGATGGAGAGCGCGGCCGATGGCTCTGGCGAGGAAGGCTCCGGCGAGGCAGAGCGGCAGACGGAGTTCCGGTGCGCCGAAGTGCTGGGTGACGACGAAGGCGAAGGGGATGGCGGCGAGTACGCCACCGCCGAGCCAGAGGCCGGTGTGCGCAGGGGAGGGATTGACCAGGCCGGTACGGACCCATTGGCGATGCATGTCGAAAAAGTGGACCCAGACGCCGGCGGCGGCGGCGAGCAGTGCCCAGGCGAGAGCGGGCATGTCGCGGACAACGAGGAAGCGCAGGCCGCTGGAATCGAAGACGAAGCTGAAGACGGCGTAGGACAGCGCCAGCGCACCGGCGAGGGCGGTGGCCCGGCGCCTGTAGACTTCGCGGGTGCGGAGGAGAGTTGTGGCTTCAGTGTCGGGCAGAGAGGGGGCCGGGGGGAGAGAGAGGGCTCCAGCGAGCGGCCGTTCGGCGGGATTCGCTTGGAGATATTCGTCGATGAGGCGGCGGGTATCGGCACTGGCTTCGTCGGCGAGGTAGAGGGGCATGAGGTCGTGGATAACGTCTTTGGTGATGGTCATGATTGGATTCCTTTGCGAGCTTGCATGAGTTTCTGGCGGGCGCGGTGGACTTTGACACGCGCGGAGACGGGAGTGATTTCGAGGAGGCGGGCGACGTCCTCGTAGGCCATTTGGTGGTCGCTACGGAGGAGGAGCGCGGCGCGTTCCAGGGGGTCCAATTCGGCGAGTGCGGCGAGGACGCGGGCGAGTTCGGCTTTGGCGTCGATCGCCTGCTCCACGGATTGGTATGGCGCGGCGGACTCGGTGAGGGGCGCTTCCCGCTTTTCGATTCGCCAGTTCTGGACGTACAGATTCCGGACGATGGCGAACAGGTAGCTCTTCACGGTGTCGAGCTGGGCGGGCGCGGGGGCGGACCAGAGGCGGAGGAATGCCTCTGAGGTGAGGTCCTCGGCCTGGCTGGTATCACCGGAGAGGTAGAGCGCGAAGCGATAGACGTCGCGGCTGTACCTTCCGTAGATGTCGTGAAAGTTGGCCGTTGGCAGACTCACATACAAAGTATGGAGTTGGCGGGGATCCGTTACAAAGTTTCTTGAGATTGTGTGGTGCGTGTAAACTACGAAGAGTTTCGTTGACAGCTACGAAGGTCTTCGTATAACGTTCCAATATGACTCGAATTCGTCCGACTCCTGGGGAATGGGAGATTTTGCAGGCGCTGTGGAAGCTGGGGCCGGCGACGGTGCGGGCGGTGCATGAGGAGATAGGGGCCGGGCACTACAACACTACTTTGAAGCTGATGCAGATATTGGCGGAGAAGGGTCTCGTCGTGCGGGATGAGGAGGCGCGGGCGCACGTTTATAAGGCCGCGGTGGGGCGGGAGGCGTTGCAGGGGGACGCGGTGGAGGATGTGTTGGAACGGGTGTTTGGCGGGTCGGCGGCGGAGTTGATGCAGCGCGCGCTGGAGCGGCGGAAGTTGAAGAAGCGGGAGTTGGAAGAGCTGCGACGGATGATCGATTCGTTTGAGGGGAAGAAGTCATGATGGACCGGATGCTGGTGGCGGTGGGGTGGGCGATGGCGGATTCGTTCTGGTGGATTACGGGGATGGCTGTTTGTGTTTGGGTTGTGCTGCGGTTGACGGAGGGGGCGGCGCCAGCGGTGCGGTATGTGGTGGCTGGTGTTGGCGTGGCGGGGGCCCTGTTCGCGTTTGTGGCGGGGGTGTTTGGCGGCGGGGTGGCGGGCGTTCCGGTGCGTCTGATGGCGACGACTGGGCCGCTTCCGGTGGCGATTGGCGGGGCTTCGTTTTCGGGGGCGGAGTGGGCGCGGCCGCTGTCGATGGTGTGGTTGTGCGGGGTGATGTTGTTGTCGCTGCGGACGGTTGGCGGATGGGTCTATCTGCGGCTTTTGATCCGGCGTGCGACGGTGCGGGATTGGCCGGAGATGGCGACGCTGTGTGCGCGAATGGGCGTGCGGCGGGGCGTAGAGTTGCGGACGACGGGCCGGGTGGATTCGCCGTTTACGGCTGGGTTCTGGCGGCCGGTGATTGTGATGCCGGTGGCGGCGCTGGCGGGGTTGCCGGCGGACCAGTTGGAGGCCGTGCTGCTGCATGAACTGGCACATATCCGACGGCATGATTACTTGGCGGAGTGGATGTTGCAAGTGATTGAGACTGTGCTTTTTTACCATCCAGCGATTTGGTGGATGAGTTCGATGATGCGGAGAGAAAGAGAAAGGGCGTGTGACGATATGGCGATTGCCAGTGGTGTGGAGAGAGGTTGCTATGCGGAGGCGCTGGTGCGGCTGGAGGAGATGCGAGTGCCGATGGGCGCGAATGGCTGGGCGGGCTCCGATCTGCGGGGGCGGGTGATGCGGGTGCTGGGGCGGCCATCGCGGACTCCAGCGTGGCCGGTGCTGGCGGTATTGGCCCTGGCGCTAGCGGCGCCGTTTGCACCGTTGATGGTGGCTCAGGTTCCCAAGCCGTATAGCATGTGGCTCAACGAAGATGTGACGTACATCATTGAGCCGGCGGAGCGGAGGCGGTTTGAATCGTTGGCGGATAACGCGGAGCGGGAGCAGTTCATTGAGCAGTTCTGGAAGCGACGAGACCCGACGCCGGCGACCATGGAGAACGAGAGAAAGGAAGAGCATTACCGGCGGATCTCCTACTCGAACGAGCTGTTCAAGGAGGCTGGCAAGCCGGGGTGGGCTACCGAGCGCGGACGCACCTACATCGTTTTCGGGCCACCTGACGAAAGGGAGGTCCATACGGACCCGTGGTTCGAACAGTGGCGGTACAGCTACGTGGAGGGCCGTGGGAAGAATGTGGTCTTTACGTTCGGCAAACGCTGAAGCCGGGTAAGCTGGGAGGGATGGCCGAACAGAATTTTCAGAACCATACGAAGTGGGACCCGGCGTTCCACTTCTTCCTTGCGCCCGTGATTTTGGGCACGTTTGCGTTTTCCGCGAAACACGCCTTCGCCTACCCGAATGGCATCACGCTGTGGTTGGTGTTGCTGTCGGTGGCGATGTTTGTGTGGCTGATGAAGACGCGGATGTATGCGCTGGGCGTGCAGAACCGGTTGATCCGGTTGGAAGAGCGGCTGCGGATGGAGCGGGTGTTGCCGCCGGAGCTGGTGGGGCGGTTTGACGAGTTGACCGTCGGGCAGATCGTTGGGCTGCGGTTTGCTTCCGATGGCGAATTGACCGACCTGACGCGGCGGGCGTTGGACGAACGGCTGAGCCAGAAACAGATCAAGGCCGCCATTACGAAATGGCGGCCCGATCACGTTCGGATCTAGATACCTTCGCCGCGCTCGAAGCGGTCCTTGCGGCGCAGGACGCCCAGGTCTTCGAGACGCTTGATGATGACTTCGACGGCGTCGTCGTCGCGGGCCGGGAGTTCCTTAGCGGGAACCTCCAGGAACCGATTGGCGGCTGCGAACCCGGCGGCGCGGTCGCGTTCGCCGGGGTCCGGCGAGGCGATGGAGCAGATGGCGATGAGGCCGGCGTTGCTCAGTACGCGCGAGAGTTCTGGCAGCAGGTGGCTCTCACTATCGTCGGCGAGAACGTGGACCTGGCAACCGAGATCGAACAGGCGGCGTTCGAGCAGGTAGGCCACGGCGCGGCGGGCGGTGAGCCAGACGGTGGCCGGGTAGTGGCCCGCGCGGGCGAAGCGTTCGGCATTGGTCAGCTGAGTGCTGGACGTCGATTCATTGGCTTCGCCGACGAATTCCAGATTGCGGAGCTGGAGCGGCTCGACGGATTCCGGCGTCGACTCTTCGATCATGCCGGCGGCAACGGTGAGGTTGCTAATGGGATCGATCAAGATGAACGCGCCCATGGCGCGGTTCTTGCTGTAGGCATCGAAGAAGAGCGGGCGACGGGTCTCCATGACCACGGCGGCGATTTCGTTCAGTTCGAGCCGTTCGGCCTGGACGTTTTCGAGCGTATTGATGTCGACACGGTGGCGGATGCGGCGAATCTCGCAGGGCACCGTTTGCGTGGCGTGTTTGAGGAGATAGGTCCGGTTGGGGCCGCCGGCTTCGTCGAGCATCCAGACGAGCTTGGCGGCGAAGCGGCGGGAGACGTGGGGGACGTGGTTGGGGTCCACCAGCATGTCGCCGCGGCTCAGGTCGATTTCGTCTTCGAGGACGACGGTGATCGACATGGGCGGGAAGGCTTCCTGCAAGGGCCCGTCGAAGGTGGGGAGTTCCTTGACGCGCGTGACGCGGCCGGCGGGGAGCGACATGACTTCGTCGCCGGGCTTCAGGACGCCGGAGGCAAGCTGGCCGGCGAAGCCGCGGAAATCGAGGTTGGGCCGGATGACGTACTGGACGGGGAAGCGGAGTTCGGTGAAGTTGCGGTCCTCGGCGACGGGAACCGATTCGAGGTGTTCGAGGAGCGGCGTGCCTTTGAACCAGGGCGTGCGGGCGCTGCGTTCCACAATGTTGTCCCCATCGAGCGCGGAGATGGGGAAGAACGCGAGATTCTTCAGGCCGATCTCTTTGGCGTAGGCTGAGAATTCCTTTTGAATTTGATCGAAGACGGTTTCGCTGAATTCGACCAGATCCATCTTGTTGACGGCGACGGCGATGTAGGGGATGCCGAGCAGAGACGCGATGTAGGCGTGGCGGCGCGACTGGGGCAGGACGCCCTTGCGCGCGTCGATCAGCACGATAGCCAAGTCGGCGGTGGAGGCGCCGGTGGCCATGTTGCGGGTGTACTGTTCGTGGCCGGGCGTGTCGGCGATGATGAATTTGCGTTTGGGCGTGGCGAAGTAGCGGTAGGCTACGTCGATGGTGATGCCCTGTTCGCGTTCGGCGCGGAGGCCGTCGGTTAACAGCGAGAAATCGATGGGGCCAGTGGAGCGGTTGATGCTCGACTTTTGCAGCGCCGCCATCTGGTCTTCGTAGACGCCTTTGGCTTCGAAAAGCAGGCGGCCGATGAGCGTGGATTTGCCGTCGTCCACGCTGCCGGCGGTGGAGAAACGGAGGAGTTGCGATTCCGACATGACCTAGAAATATCCCTCGCGCTTCTTGATTTCCATGGAGCCTTCCTGGTCGTGATCGATGATGCGATTTTCGCGTTCGCTGCGGCGGAACTGGACCAGTTCGTTGATGATTTTGGGCATCGTATCGGCGTCGCTGGCGATGCCGCCGGTGCAGTAGGTGCAGCCGAGGGAGCGCATACGGCTCATGATCATTTGGGGCTTTTCGCCGGGGGCGAGCGGCATGTTGTGTTCGAGCGGGATCAACTGATTACCGCGCACAACCATCTCCCGTTCCTTGGCGTAATAGAGGGGCACGATGGGGATGTTTTCGAGTTCGATGTAGGACCAGACGTCCATTTCCGTCCAGTTGGACAGGGGGAAGACCCGGATCGATTCGCCCTTTTCCACCTTGCTGTTGTAGAGGCTCCAGAGTTCGGGGCGCTGGCTTTTCGGGTCCCACTGGCCGAACTTGTCACGGAACGAGAAGACGCGTTCTTTGGCGCGGGATTTTTCTTCGTCGCGGCGGGCGCCGCCGAAGGCCGCGTCGTAACCGCCGGCTTCGAGAGCGTCGAGCAGGGCGCGGGTCTTGAGCAGGGCGCAGCATTTGCTGGTGCCCAGCTTGAAGGGGTTGGCGCCTTCGTCGATGGCCTTCTGGTTGGTGTGGACGATCAACTCCGCCCCGAGATCCTTGGCGAACTGATCGCGGAATTCGATCATTTCCTGGAACTTGTAGGTAGTGTCGACGTGCAACAACGGGAAGGGGAGCTTGCCGGGGAAGAAAGCCTTTTGCGCGAGGCGGACCATGACCGAAGAGTCCTTGCCGATGGAGTAGAGCATCACCGGTTTGGCAAATTCGGCGACGACCTCTCGCATAATATGTATGCTTTCGGCTTCCAGCGCGCGAAGATGGCTGAGAGTACGCGAATCCATGTTTCCATTCCAAGGTAGCAAGCTAATCGCCCTATTGTCCATGGGGATTGCGGTATTTGGGCAGGCCGAAGGGGGCCGCGTGACGCAGCATCGGGTGGTGTCGAAGGGCAGCCCGGCGCCATTGGCGGGGGCGGAGCGGGTAGAGATTCCTCGGCTGGCCGCCACGCGGGCGGAGTGGGAGGAGCGGCGGCGGCCGGAGTTGGTGACGGCGTGGAAGCAGATTTTGGGGAAGCTGGAGCCTTCGGCTTCCGACCGGCAGTGGTTCCATGATGCGCCGTTGATGCGAGAGATTTCGCGGACGGAGCTGCCGGGGTATACGCGGATTCACATTGAGCTGGCGCTGGAGAAAGATTTCTGGCAGCCGTCGCTGTTGTTGCTGCCGAAGAAGGGGCGGGCGCCGTATCCGGCGGTGATTGCGTGGACGTCGACGACGCCGGACTGGCAGGAGCCGGAGAAGAACTGGGGGGCGTGGCTGGCGGAGCGGGGTTTCGTGGTGTTGACGGGGTGGAGCCATATCCGGAATTATCGGGATGGGTCGAACTATTCGAAGGGCGCGGCAGAGAAGGTGTATGAGCGGTTCGGGCGTTGGGCGGGGCTGAGCCGGATGGTTTGGGATGTGCGGCAGCAGGCGGCGTTTTTGCGGTCGCGGGAGGATGTGGATGGTTCAAAGATCGGGTTTATGGGGTTCTCATTGAGTGCGAAGACGGCGGTGTATGTGGGGGCGTTTGCGCCGGATATTGCGGCTGTTGTGGCGATTGATCCGCATATTGCGTTGAACGGCGGCACCAACTATTACGCGCCGTGGTACATGGATTGGACTCGCTCGTTTCCCGATATTGATACACCGCAAAAGACTGTGCTGAGTTTGCTCGATACCGATCCGGGACGGGCGGGGTTGGAGCACGATCATCACGAGTTGCTGGCGCTGGCGGCGCCGAAGCCGTTTCTGTTGATTGGCGGGGCGGGGGAGCGGGAGGATACGGGTGGAGATTCCGACGATCTGCAGAGCTGGGGGTATGTGAACCGGGCGCACGAGATCTACCGGCTGCTGGGGGCGCCGGACCGGTTGCGATTCGCGCTGACCAACGACGGGCATCACGCCAACGGGCCGGCGATTGATGCCGCGTGGCGGGAGTGGCTGATGCGGTTCTTAGGTCAGTAGATTCGCGTCGCGGAGGAGGACCCATTCGCCGCTGGTGCGCTGCCGGAGGACGGTGAGGGTGTGGCCCTTGCGGACGCGGGGCGGGCCGCCGGCGCGGGGCGTGAGGGTGACGGTGAGTTCGGCCCAGCAGCAGGCCATGTGGCCGTTGATGGTGATGTCGTGGATGGTGCCGGTGGGTTCGATGCGGACGTGTTGGAGGGCGTCGGTGAAGGCCTTGGCGAAGGCGTCGCGGCCTTGCATGGGCGGTTGGCCGGGGGCCAGGAAGACGACGTCTTCGGCCATGAGATCGAGGAGGCGGGCGGTGTCTTCGGCGATGGTCGCGCGGTGCCATTCTTCGAAGAACTGGCGGATGGGTGCGTCGCTCATACTTCCATTGTCCTCCCCTACACTGGCTGTATGCGACTGCTCCCGTCTCTTCTCGTTGCCGCACTGGCGCTGCAGGCCCAGGACGCGATTACCGGCGAAAATATCCGCGCCCATATTCGATTCCTGGCGAGTGATTTGTTGGAAGGGCGCGGCGTGGGTACGCGGGGCGGGGAACTGGCGACGAACTATATTGCGTCGCAGTTGGCGATTGCCGGGGCGAAGCCGGCGGGGGCGAACGGCACCTATTTCCAGAAGGTGGAACTGGTGGGTGTGGAGCCGCAGACTTCGGCCACGCTGAGCGCGGGGAAGGGCGGCGCGGACGGGGTGTTTTTCAACTGGTCCGGCGGCTTCGTGGGCAACACGATGCAGCAGAAGGCGCGGGCAGATTTTGACGCCGAGGCCGTGTTTGTCGGGCATGGAATTACGGCGCCGGAGTTTGAGTGGGCCGATTACAAGGGCGTCGATGTGAAGGGCAAGGTGGTGGTGTTGTTCACCAACGAGCCGCCGAGCGAGGACCCGAAGTTCTTTGGCGGGCGGGCGCTGACCTACTACGGCCGCTGGACGTACAAGTATGAAGAGGCGCTGCGGCAGGGGGCGGTGGCTGTTGTGATTCTGCATACATCGCCGACGGCGGGATATGGCTGGGAAGTGGTGAAGAGTTCGTGGGGGAAGGAAGACCCGCAGGTGAAGTTGGCGCCCGGTGCGGCGGCACTGGCGTTTGCGGGGTGGGTGTCGAAGGAATCCGGGGAGAAGCTGGCGGGGTTGGGTGGGTACACGGTGGACGAGTTGTTGAAAAAGGCCGATGCCAAGGGCTTTCAGGCGTTCCCGTTGGGGATCCGGATGAAGGGTTCCATTCCGACGAAGATCCGGCAGATTCAGGCGTCGAACGTGGCGGCGATCATCCCGGGCAGCGATCCGGTGTTGAGTAAAGAAGCGATCGTTTTTAGCGCTCACTGGGACCACCTGGGCATTGGCGATCCGGTGAACGGGGACAAGATCTACAATGGCGCGGTGGATAACGCCAGCGGGTGCGCGGTGTTGATTGAAATTGCGCGGGCGTGGGGCGCGCTGCGGAACCGGCCGAAGCGGTCTGCTATTTTTGTGGCGGTGACGGCGGAGGAGAGCGGGCTGCGCGGGGCGGAAGTGTACGCGGCGCGGCCGGTGATTCCAGTGGGGAAGACGGCGTTGAACTTGAACTTTGATTCATTCTTTCCGTTTGGGCGGGTGAAGGATGTTGTGGTCAACGGCGCCGAGCGCACCTCTGTGTTTCCGGTGGTGCAGCAGGTGGCGCAGCGGTTCAACCTGAGCATCAAGGCGGATCCGCGGCCGGAGCAGGGGCATTACTATCGATCCGACCACTTCGCGTTTGCGCGGGTTGGCGTGCCGGCGTTTTCCATCAATATGGGCGATGAGTACATTGGCAAAGACGAGACGGCCGGGGCGCAGTTGGCGTTTGAGTACAACGCCAAGAACTACCATCAGCCGAGCGATGAGTACAAAGAAAGCTGGGACATGGGCGGGCCGGAGCAGATGGCGCGGTTCGGCTTCACTATCGGGTTGACCGTCGCCAACACGGCGGCGATGCCCACATGGCGGGCCGGGGACGAGTTCCTGCCGGCGCGGCAGAAGAGCCTGGGTCAGTAGCGGGCTTCGGCGCGCAGGCGGAGGCCGCCCTTGGCCCTTAGGGTCAAGAGTGGGGCTAACGCCACCGGCGCCGTGTCCGTGCGCCGGAAGCGCCATTTGCGGGCGAGGGCGGCGAGGATGATGACGCCCTCCATCCAGGCGAAGCGTTCGCCGATGCAGAGGCGCGGGCCGCCGCCGAAGGGGTAGTAGGCGAACTTGGGACGGCCGGGGTCCTCGGTCTCCCAGCGTTCGGGATGGAAACGGTCCGGCTCCGGCCAGTATTTGGGGGAGCGGTGCATCGTGTAAGGGCTGAGGAGCACGATGGACTTGCGGGGCACCTGGTAGCCGGCGATTTCGAGGTCCATGGTGGCCATGCGCCCAATGGCCCAGGCGGGCGGGTACAGCCGCATGGTTTCGCCGAAGACGTGGCCGGTGTAGGGAAGGAAGGGAACGTCTTCGAACGTGGGTTCGCGGTCGCCGAGAACTTCGTCGATTTCGCGGTGCATCTTCGCTTCCACTTCGGGGTGTTCGGCCAGCAGGTACCAGGCCCAGGTGAGGGCGGTGGCGGTGGTTTCGTGACCGGCGATGAAGAGGGTGAGCGTCTCGTCGCGGACCTGTTTGTCGGTCATGCCGGAGTGGTCGCCTTCGGTGTCGCGGGACTGGAGGAGCATGCTGAGCAGGTCGCCCGTGTCCTCGCCGCTGGCGCGGCGCTCGTTGATGATACGGTAGATGGTTTTGTCGAGCGTTTCGCCGGCCTTCATGAAACGGCGCATGAACGGGAGGGGGAGATATTGCAGGTACTGCGAGAGCGGGAACATGAGCACCGGCATCATTTCTAGCAGGGCGTTCATCGCTTCACCGACGGTGGGGGCGTCCTCTTCGACGTCGGCGCTGAAGAGAGTGCGGCCGACGATGGCGAGGGTGAGGCGCATCATTTCGCGATCGATGTCGACGACGGCGCCATCGGCGTAGCGCGTGCGGGAGCGCATGGCGAGGGCGGTCATGTCGGCGGCGTAGCGGATGAGGCGATCGCGGTGGAAGGCGGGTTGGACCAGGCGGCGCTGGCGAAGGTGAGATGCGCCTTCGTTGGTCAGCAGTCCTTCGCCGAGGAGCGATTTGGCGCGTTGAAGGATGCGGCTCTTCATGAACGCCGCGTTCTTCGTCACCAACGCTTCCTGGACCAGCGCGGGCGAGTTCAGGAAGTACATGTGCTGGTGGCCGGCACGGAAGTAGCAGAGGTCGCCGTAGTCCTCGGTGCAGCGGGTGAGGAAGCCGAGCGGGTCGGCACGGAAAGCGCTGAAGCTGCCGCCCAGGGAGCGGACACGCGGGCCGGGAGGGCGCACCAGGCGGGGCATGGGGCTACCGCCGGTTGTTGTGCTTCTGGAACTTGATCAGGTCGATCAGGCTTTGGTTGTCGAGCGTGACGCCGAGGAAAGCCAGGCACATTTCGTCTTCCGTGCCTTCGCCCCAGCGGACGTCCTTCAGCGGGTTGGACGGATTTTTGGGGTTGTCGGCAGAGTTGTCGAAGCGGCAGGTGGCCCTCATCATGTCAAGATTGTTCATGCGAACGGGCTGTGTGAACGAATAGAAGCCCTGCCAGTTGAAGTCCCAATCGTCGATTTTGATGAGGGAACTTTTAGGCCGGCCGAACAGGTCGGTGTGGTTAACCTCGATCTTGCGACCGAGCAGGTGCATGTGGG